>DASQAE010000498.1:0-2993 GCA_035635915.1 Burkholderiaceae bacterium
GAGCGCTAGCCTTTAGACCGCGGATCGTTCGTATTGCTCGACGATCAGTTCCGCCGCGTTCAAGAAGTCGGTGCAGCGGTAATGCGGCTCGCGCAGCGGCGACATGCGCCATGCGGTTTCATTGCCGGCGTCGACCAGAATCGACCTGCAGCCGACCCGGCGGCCGGCCTCAACGTCGTCGAGAACGTCGCCAATGATCCAGGAGCGACCCAAGTCGATTCCATGCGCCAGCGCGGCCTGGCGCAGCAGGCCGGGCGCAGGCTTGCGACAGAGGCAGCCGGCCTCCGGCCTGTGCGGGCACGTGTACCAGCCGGTGAGCACCACGCCGGCTTCTTGCTGGAGTCGGTGCTCGATGAGGTGCTGAATGCGCACGAAATCCGGACGTGTGATCTGCCCGGTCGCGAGTCCGGGCTGGTTGGTGACCACGAAAAGCGGCAGGCCCGCATCGGCGAGCATGCGCAAACCCGCCGGTACGTTCGGCATGAAGCGGACCAGCGCCGGATCGACGTTGTACGCAACGTTTTCGATCAGCGTGCCGTCGTTGTCGACGAAGACGGCCTGGCGGCCACGTCTTGCACCGGATCGCTCAACCCGATTCATGAGCGTGCCCCCGAGCGTGCGAATGAGGTTCCGACTGCCAGCGTCGTTGGCGCCGAGTGCCGCCGGCGGCAAAGCATGTTCGCTGATCACGGACACGCAGTGGCGATGAGCTCATGATGCGACGATCCGAGCCAACTCGGGCCATCGTTTCGGCAATCTGCGTGCCACGCACTGACGCAACTCAGATTGCGCCCACGCTGCCAGTCACGGGCAGCACGATGCCGGTGATGTAACCCGCGCACGACGGTGCTGCGAGGAACACGTATGCCGGTGAAAGTTCTTCCGGTTGCGCGGCGCGCTTCATGTCGGTGGACTTGCCGAACGCGGCAACTTCTTCCGCCGGCGCATCGGCCGGATTCAGCGGAGTCCACACCGGGCCAGGCGCGACGGCGTTGACCCGGATCCCTCTGTCGACGAGGTTCTGCGCGAGCGATTTGGTGAACGCGTGGATGGCGCCTTTGGTGGTGGCGTAGTCGAGCAGATGCGCGCTGCCGCGCAGCCCGACGACCGATCCGGTGTTGATGATCGAAGCGCCAGCACGTAGATGCGGCACGACCGCACGCGCCATTAGAAAGTAGCCTTGCACGTTGGTGCGCCACGTTTCGTCGAGCCGCTCGTCGGTGATGTCCTCGATCGACGCGGCGTGCTCCTGGAATGCAGCGTTGTTGACCAGGATGTCGAGCCGGCCGAACGCGTCCAGCGTCATGTCGACGGCGGTGCGGCAGAACGCGCTCGACTTCACGTCGCCTTTGATCAGCAGGCAGTGCTGGCCTTCCGCTTCGACGTGGCGACGCGTTTCCTCCGCGTCGTTGGTTTCGTTCAAGTACACGATCGCCACATCGGCGCCTTCGCGCGCGAACAGCACCGCCACAGCGCGGCCGATGCCGGAATCGCCACCGGTGATGATCGCGGCCAGACCGTCGAGCTTGCCGCTGCCCTTGTAGCTCTCGGCGAGAAAGCGCGGCTTGAGCGCGAGATCCGCCTCGGAACCCGGCTTCTCGAGATGTTGCGCCGGCAGCTTGTCCGGTTGCCGGGCCGCGCCGGCCTGCACGCCGCGTTCCTTCTTCTCGTCCTTCGATTGCGGCTTCGAACGATCCACGTTGTCCTGCTCCTTCTGGATGCGGCGCTGTTTGCCGGCACTGGAACCTTCCTGTTTCGTGCGCTCTGAACCTGCCACGGCGACCTCGCGAAAAGCAGTGAATCGAGGCCGGGCTCCGGCAAGTGCGGTGCCCATAGCGGATACCACGGGCATGCGGCTTGCCGCCCCGCTCTGAAGCAGCGAGGTAAACGGCATGGCCAGGAACGTCAGCGATCATCTGGTCGCAAGGTTGTCGCGTGGGGCGTGCGTCGCGTCTACGGTTATCCCGGCGACGGCATCAACGGCCTGATGGGCGCGATGAACCGCATGCGCGAAAAAATGCGGTTCGTGCAGACGCGCCACGTAGAACTCGCGGCTTTCATGGCCACCGCGCACGCGAAGTTCGGTGGCGACATCGGCGTCTGCATGGCGACTTCCGGCCCCGGCGCGATCCATCTGCTCAACGGCCTGTACGACGCCAAGGCGGATCATCAACCGGTGCTCGCGATCGTCGGCCAGCAGCAGCGGGCCGCGTTGGGCGGCGACTACCAGCAGGAAGTCGACCTGGCGAGCCTTCTTCAAGGACTTCGCGCACGAGTACGCGCAGACGATCGTCGTGCCCGCGCAGGTGCGGCACGTGATCGATCGCGCAATCCGCATCGCCCTCGATCAACGCACCGTGACGTGCGTGATCGTGCCGAACGACGTGCAGGAGCTTGACGCAGTGGTCGAAGCCAACCCGATCAATCCGCAGCGCGTGTTCTGGGAGCTGTCGCCACGTTTGCCGGACCACAGCATCCTCACGTGCGATGCGGGCACCTCGGCTACCTGGTACGCGCGCGATCTGAAGGTGCTGCCCGGCATGATGGGATCGTTATCGGGCGGCCTCGCGAGCATGGGTTCGGCGGTGCCGTATGCGATCGCGGCGAAATTCGTCCATCCCGAGCGGCCCGTGATCGCCCTGCTGGGCGACGGCGCGATGCAGATGGTCGGCATCAACGCGCTCATCACGCTGGCGCATCACTGGCGCGAGTGGCGCGATCCGCGCGTGGTGGTGATGGTCCTGCGCAACGACGATCTGAACATGGTCACGTGGGAGCAGCGGGCCACCGACCGGCAATCCGAAATTCGATGCTTCGCAGAATCTGCCGCCGTTTGCATACGCGGACTACGCACGCTTGCTCGGGTTATATGGCCGTCGCGTCGATCGCGCCGAAGGCATCGGCGCCGCGTGGGAGCAGGCATTGAACGCGGACCGCCCCACCCTGCTCGAATTCGTGACCGATCCCACCGTTCCGCCGCTTCCGCCGCACGT
>DASQAE010000499.1:0-6045 GCA_035635915.1 Burkholderiaceae bacterium
CACCAGCATCAGATTGCCGACCCACATCGAAGCGATCAGGCCCCAGAACAGCGCCGGGTTGCTGGTCATCACCTGCGGGCCGGGCTGGATGTTGTGGATCGTCATCGCGCCGATCATCAGCGCCATCACGGCGTTGGGCGGAATGCCGAGCGTGAGCATCGGGATGAACGAGGTCTGCGCACCGGCGTTGTTGGCCGACTCGGGGCCCGCGACGCCGCGGATATTGCCCTGGCCGAACGGCGGCTTGGCATTGCGCGTGATCTTTTTCTCGAGCGTATAGGAAGCGAACGAAGCGAGAACGGCGCCGCCACCCGGCAGGATGCCGAGGATGGAACCGAGCAACGTCCCGCGCACGATCGCGGGTGCGGCATCCTTCAGCTGTTGTACGCTGGGCAGCAGCCCCTGCACCTTGTCGGTGAACACCTCGCGATGTTCGCGCTGCTCCAGGTTGGCGATGATCTCGGCGAAACCGAAGACGCCCATCGCTACGCCGACGAAACCGATGCCATCGGACAACTCGGGAACATCGAACGAAAAACGTGCCACGCCGGAATTGACATCGGTGCCGACCAGACCGAGCAGCAGTCCGAGAAGGATCATCGCGATCGCCTTGATCAGGCTGCCGGAGGCGAGCACGACTGCGCCGATCAGGCCAAGCACCATCAACGAGAAGTACTCGGCGGGCCCGAACTTGAACGCCAGGTCGACCAGCGGCGGCGCAAACGCAGCCACCAGCACGGTCGAGAAACAACCGGCGATGAACGATCCGATCGCGGCGATGCCGAGCGCCGCACCCGCTTGACCTTGGCGTGCCATCTGGTAACCATCGAGGCAGGTCACCACGGAGGACGTTTCGCCCGGAATGTTTACCAGGATCGCAGTGGTCGATCCGCCGTACTGCGCGCCGTAGTAGATCCCCGCGAGCATGATCAACGCCGGCGTCGGATCGAGCGCATAGGTGGTCGGCAACAGCATCGCGAGGGTAGCGACGGGGCCGATTCCGGGAAGCACGCCGATCAGAGTGCCGATCAGCGCGCCTATCAACGCGTACAGGAGATTGGTGAGCGATAGAGCGGTGGCGAATCCGAGCGCAAGATTCGAGAGCAGTTCCATCGTCGTTCGGCCTTTGTCGCGGAAACGGCAGGGTTGCCCTCGGGACCAACTAAGCTCGGCTGGCCAGCGCGCGTATGTTGCATTAGAAGGTGAATGCGCGGCCCGCGCGGCAGCACTGCTTATGCGCGCTGTCAGGTCGGCGACAGAAACGCTGCAGCGCCGCCTGAGTTTGCTTGCATGAGCCTTTCATCGGAGACGGAACGATGTTGCGATCCCGCATCATCATCGGTGTGTTGATCTTCCTTGCGGGAGTCACCACGGGTGGATACCTGTTTTCGGATTCGCAGCCGCGGTCCTTTCTCGCAGTGACCAACTGCAGCGCGTGTTACCGACCGAACGATCTCGCCGGACTGCTTGTCTCCGCAGGGATTCAAAGAACGCCGCGCGCGCTTCCGCGAATCGTGAAAGAGACCGACCGGTGTCTCGCGATCGAACATCCGTTCTCGAAAACGCGCACCCACTTCGTCGTATTTCCAAAGAAGGACATCAGGAACATCGCCGATATTTCACTCGACGATCAACCGTACGTGCTGGATTGTCTGGCGGTGATTCGCGCACTCGTGAACGAAAACGGGCTGCGCAACTACCTGGTCGAATCCAATGGGCCTGATTTGCAGGACATCACCTACCTGCACTTTCACTTGGTAGCGAAAGACCGGCGAACGCCTCCATCGAGCGGCTGACGCGGCACCAAAGGCGGAGCGTGCGCGAGCGCGATGCTGATCCACACGGCCGTGCTGAAGTACAAGGTGAGCCACGGAACGTCGTCGCGCCAGGCGGACCACTCACGAACGACCGTGCAACGATTCAGGATCTCCCGCAGTCCACTCTGCAACGACAGTTGCTCGTGGCCGGCAGCTACAGCTGCGTGCCAGCGCGCCAGGTACATCGGCACGTCGACGATCGTCATGAAGGCGACGTAGGCGGCCCCGCAGACCAGGACCGCGGCAAGGAAACGCGCGCCGCGGTCATCAAGCTGTGCGCGCAGTGTCGCGGACGCGATAAGCGCCAGCGTCGCGCCGAGGGTCCAGAGCGAGTTCTCAATCGCATGCAACAGATAGTTCGTGGTCAGAACCGCGTACCAGGACGGAGTAGATCGATGCTGGCAACCGATCGACGTGAAGCGTCTTACTGCCGGAAGAGCGTCGTTTTGTCGGCTATCAAGACGCTGGAGAAGGGGACGTTTCGACTGGCAGCGGGGCAGGCATGGATTTACGTCAACCGGCCGGAAGGCATCGCCGTGCCGAGCGCCAGGTATCCGATCGTTCAGTCGTACGTGGACATCTTCCTCTCCGGCTGCCTGGAGCAGGAGCAGCGCTTCGAGTTGAGCGGTTTTGCGCAGCAGTGTGTCTCGCGACAACACGAGACTGGTCGGAGCACTGGGTCAACGACCGCATCTATCCGCGCCGGCCTTTCATCTATCAACCACGATCGCGCCAGATCGATTCACTGCTGGCGCAACAACTGCCGCAATATTTTTCACGCATCAGGATCGAATGACCTCAGTGGTTCATGCGCCCCAAGGCGCTCAGTCATGGGTCTCGCCGGACAACGGAGTGGCTTGCATCGAAGGCCTTGCAGCGAAGGTTTCGAACCACGCGATGAGCCGCGCCCGTCGGCCGCCATCTCGAGCGACGCGAAACCCGGGCAGCTCACGGAACTCGAGCCAGCTCAAAGCCGTGGCCAGCGCCACATGGCCGACGTTCAGTTCGACGCTGTCGTCCAGATTGCGCTCCAGCCAGTCGTAGGTCTCGATCAACTTGTCTGCGAAGCCGTCGCGCAGCGGCGCATAACGCAACCCCGCAGGCCGGCGCACCGTTTCCCAGCGATACGCGCTTCCCGCTTCCGCCAGGCCTTGAGCTGCCGCCTGCATCCGCAACGCCCGCCAGCGTGCCTCACCCTCGCGCGGAATCAAGCGGCGGCCTGTGTGCAGGGTGTCGAGATACTCGCAAATGACATCGGAATCGAAGAGCGCGGGCGCTTCGGCGCGCAACAACACCGGCACCTTGCCGAGCGGATTCTGCGCATACACCTCTTCGTTGCGTTTGGTCGGGCTTGTCTCGTGGTGCACGACCTCGATATCGCGTGCGAGGCCCACCTCGTGGGCGAAAACCAGCACTTTGCGTGCGTAAGGCGAGTGAGTCTGATAGAGAAGTTTCATTGGTTTCCGGCGAGTTCAATCGCGCCAGATCGTATGCCGAACTTCACGCGCGAGGCAGCAAAACCTAATGCCGCTTTGGATCGGGGCACGGCGGTTGCCGCACATAGATGCCTAGATTGGCAGCTTGATTCCCCTTCCAATACCAGGAGTAAAAAATGACCTTACTTCGATCAACGGCGATCGGCGCCATAGCGTGCCTGACGATGATTGGCAGTGGCGCTTATGCGCAGTCGAACACAGTGCACAGCAAGCAGGTGGTAGCTCCGGGAAGTACGAGCAACACGCCCTCGAACAACGACGCAACGCCATCGAATAACGGCAAGGACATGACCCCGCCGCCTTCAACCGGCGATGGCTCGACCATGCCTCCAAACAATTCGAATTCGAACTCGACCTCCGACCGCAACCCTGATGGCAGTTCGTCAACTCAAGGGACAAATAGCGAAAACGGCGCCACCGGCTCCAGCGACAACACGTCGGGCTCGACGGGCGCACCAGCAAGCAGTGGCATGGGCCAGGAATCCACCGGACCCACCGCGGCGCCGAGCGACAACAACTCGTCATCCAGCTCGAACGACAAGTCGCGTAACCGCTTTCCCGCCGAGCGACAACGTCAGCCCTGATGCGTGACGACGAGGGACGGCCAAACGCCAGCGCCGTTGCAGCGCGCGCAAGATCGGCGCTGGTGGTTGGTCTCCCGGTTCGTTGCGAACCGAGGTGCGCCGAGTTATCGCGGCGTCAACGCGGTGGAGGCGGAAACACCACCACCGCTTGCAGGCGCTTGAGGACGTCCGGGTCGATCTCGCTCTTCGCGTTGCTGGCGAGGATCGTCATGCCATCGTAGTTCTCGATCCGCTGCAGCAGGTAGTTCACGTCCTGATTGGCGTAGCGATCATGTGAGTCGTGCACGTCGCTGCGCTTGCCGAACAGCGCGTCGGCTTCGTCGAACAGCAGCACCGCGCGCGACTGTTCTGCGCGCGCGAAGACCGCGTCGAGGTTCTTTTCCGTTTCGCCGATGTATTTGCTGATGACCTGCGACAGGTCGATGCGATACACCTCGGTGCCGAGCGAAGTCGCCAGCCAATGAGCGGCAAGCGTCTTGCCGGTTCCCGATGGTCCGCTGAATAACACCGCCGTTTTCGGCGCTCGTTCCACAAGACGAGCGCCGGCGTCATCGCTTAGTCCCACGGCCTGGCGCAAGGACTGAGACCACGCCGCCACCCGCTGCGTCGCTTCGGGTTGCGACAGCGCTTGCACGTCGTCATCGCGCGTGCCCGTCACTGCGAGCCATTGCTCCACTGCCTGTAGCAGGCCGTCATCGACGCCGCTCGTTGTATCCGCGCCGTCGCCGTGCCTGGCGAGCCACTCAAGGATCGCGCCGCCCGATTGCGCCATCGTTCGATGGCGCATCGAATTGGCGGCGCCACCCAGCTCGAGCGTGCCGACCTCATCGATAACCTGCCAGCTGTCGCGTGCGGCTGATGCGGAGTCCACCTGCGGACTGATCTTCGCGGCCAGTTCGCGGGCTGCGGTGCGAAGCCACTCGGTCGACAACGCCGGCGTAGTCGACTTCAATGGAGGTAACCGGCCAAACTGCGCCACACTCGAGACGAAGCGCAGGAAGAGGTCCGCGAATTCGCGGTTCGGCTTGACCTCCTCGCTCGTGCCGCCCGGCGCCCCGAATACGCGTTGATAGATCTGCGCACGCTCCTGCGCCGACCAGCGGCCGGGCTGCTGCGCATCTGTTTGCAGCGCTGTCTGCGCTATGCCTTGCCCAAGACCGACTCGCATCGACGTCGCCTAGTGAAAGTTGCGGTCAAACGCCGGCCGCCGGTTGATATGTTGCGCGGGTCCGGCCTTCGGTTCAATGGTGCTCGGAAACCTACGGGAGACAAACGGACCGCGGTCCGCGCCGGGCGGATCGTGTCGTCGTTTCTCAGCGCCGCGCAAGTCCCGGGTAGACGATCCACAGGGCGAAGAACAAGCCAAGTATTGTCAGCGCCACGGCGCCCGACACGATCGGTGCGCGCGTGACGAGCACTGTCACGACGTAAAGGTCCAGCGCGAGGCCGATGGCAAGAACGATCATCGCGCTGCTGACCATCCGCGAAGTTACGTCCAGCAGCTTCGATGAAACGGATTCGCGTTGGACGCGACGGTGATAAGCCGCCGGCGTCAACACCAGCGCCATCGCGATTCCGGTCAAGATCAGGGCCGCGAGGTGCAGTGCCTGTTGCGACGGCGCGAGCGCGTGCGCAAACCGCTCGTTGAACGTAACGATGAGCTGGAAACCAAAGATTGCCTGGATGCCGGGCAGGACCATGCGCGCTTCCGCAAGAGCGAAATCGATCGCGTCCCTCAGTTGCAGGCCTTGCAGCGAGTCGAAGGATTCCTGCCTGGTAACTTTCATGGCTTGATCTTCGGTGCCGGGCGCGCGCCTGTGCGTCGCGAAACACCGGCAGCAATTCGCGCGCCCGTTTCCTGCGGAGCCAATGACCGAGACATCCTTGCCTTGTTTGCGATCCACATCGATCGCGCTCGGCGAAGCCACCAGCGCTCGATAGGGGCGGGTGTGACGCTTTCGCGTGACAAGGGCGCCGTGCTCGCTAGAATCGCGCGCCACATCACCGAGCGTCGTCCGTCACTTGCCATCCGAGTTCTCCGCCATCGCTGTGTTCTCTCTTCTCGGCCTTGCCGCGGCGGGAGGGCTGCCGGCCGCCCGAGCACAGTCGCCGGCGCGAAACCTGGAGCCGGTCACGCTTCAGCTCAAG
>DASQAE010000500.1:0-1968 GCA_035635915.1 Burkholderiaceae bacterium
TTCATGGCGCAAAAAGACCGCTTCTTCTCTCAGCTGGCTGCGATCTCATCGGGCTTTGTGGGCGAGTTCAGGAGCAAGAATCAAGCGCGCCGGCGCAAGCAAGCACAGCGCAAGCGGACAGGCTACATCCCATAAATCGCCACGCCGCACTTCCAAATTCGCGCACAGCCAAGCGACAATACCGGCCCTGCGCGATGCCGGCCAGTAGTCGATCAGTAATTTGTGGTGCGCGCGAAATCATTGCCCGGCGGTGTGAGTCAGCCTGTCACGCCGACAACGGAGCAAGGGAGACACAATGAGTCTGGTGTCGGAAAGCGTCGACGCCCATCTGGACCGCATTCTCGCGGTGGTCCGCCATGGCCTGAGTCGAGGCGATACGAGCGAAGCCGTCGCACGCTCGTGGACGCGCTGCCTCAACGATTACCGATTGGACCCGACGGTCGTGCGCACGCCGCCCATTTTGAGCGGGGGCGAACTGCGCGAGCGGCAGGAACACTCGGGCGACGTGATCGATTGCGCGAAGCTCGAAATGACCAGCCTGTACCAGCAACTCGGCGATCCCGAGTGCGCGGTGGTGCTGGCCGGCCGCGATGGCGTGATCCTGCACATGGTTTCATCGCCGGTGTTTGCCGACGACGTTGCGGGTCTCGGATTCCGCGTCGGAGCGGTGTGGAGCGAGCGCGAAGCCGGCACCAACGGCATGGGCACCTGCGTCGAGGCCGCCGCGCCGGTGGCGGTGTGCCGTACCGATCACTTCTACTCGCACTACACCTCGCTCACCTGCTCCGCGGTGCCGGTGTACGACCAGAACGGATCGCTGGCCGCCGTGCTCGATGTCACCAGCCGCTCGCAGCTCATGCAGCAGCACTCGCTGGTTTTGCTCGGCATGACCGCGCAGACGATCGAGAACCGCCTGCTCGACTCACGCTTCCACGACGCGTACCCGGTTCACTTCCACAGCCGGCCCGAGTTTGTCTACACGCTGCACGCCGGCAAGCTGCTGGTCGACGCCGGCGGACTGATTCTCGCGGCCAACCGCAGTGCGTTGTTCCAGCTCGGCCTGCGTTCGCTGGAGGACATCCGCGCGCGCAAGATCAGCGAGATCCTGAAGACGTCGATGGAGAACCTGATCCAGCGCAGCATCGCCAGCTCGTTTCATCCGGTGCCTGTCTACGGCGCGCGCGCGTCGAACCGCTTCTTCGCGGTGGCCCAGCAGCCGGCTGCGACCCTGCACCGGCATCTGCCGACACGTACGGGCAACGGCATCCTGCTCGCACGTCCCAATGCACCGGAGACGATGCCACCCGAGTTGGAGTTCGGTGATCCTGAAATCGCCAATCAACTCACGCTCGCGCGGCGCGTGATCGCGCGCCGGATTCCAATCCTGTTGCACGGTGAAACGGGCGTTGGCAAGGAAGTGTTCGCACTGGCGCTGCATCGGGGCAGTCCGTATTCAGCCGGCAGTTTTGTCGGGGTGAACTGCGCGTCGCTGCCGGAAAGCCTGATCGAAAGCGAGCTGTTCGGTTATCGCGCCGGCGCGTTCACCGGCGCACAACGCGGCGGCCGGCGCGGCAAGATCCTGCAGGCCGACAAGGGCACGCTGTTCCTGGACGAGATCGGCGACATGCCGCACGCATTACAGGCGCGCCTGCTGCGGGTGCTCGATGCACGGCGCGTGATTCCGCTTGGCGCGGAAGAGTCGGTCGAAGTCGACTTCCAGCTCATCAGCGCCACGCATCGCGATCTCGAGGAGCGCGTGCGTGCGGGCCTGTTCCGCGAGGATCTGTTCTTCCGCTTGAACGGCGTGTCGATCACGCTCTCGAAATTGCGCGACCGGCCCGGCAAGATCGCCCTGATCCGGCGCATCCTGGCCGAGGAAGGCGCACGTTTTACGCTCACCGCGGATGCCGAGGCCGCACTGCTCGAACATTCCTGGCCGGGCAACGTGCGCCAGTTGCGCCACGTGCT
>DASQAE010000501.1:0-2861 GCA_035635915.1 Burkholderiaceae bacterium
CGTTGCCATCGCCGCAGTGATCGGCGCGGCGTGGGCGCTGATTAATTGGCTCAACGGCGACATCGCGGTTTCCCGCCGCTCCGAACCCGCGGTTTCGCCCGCGCCCACTCCCAAGCCCTCAGCGGGCGCGGTGACAAGTCCTTCGACCCTCGCTTCGGCGCCTGCGCAGGCGCCGGTTATCGCGCCACCCCCTGCTCCGGTCGCCACGCTGGCACCGGTCGCAACGCCTCCGACTGCGTCGCAAATAACGGCTCCAGCCGCGTCACAAACCGAGCCGACGGCGGTCGTGCCAGCGGCGCCGAAAGCCGAACCGATTGCGATCGAGAAACCCGCCACAGCAGAGAAGTCGACCGCCAAGCCCACGCCACCGGCGCCGACATCTGAGCCGCACCCGGCCTCTCAGTCGGCTTCTGGCAGCAAGCCACCGCCGGCAAGCACTGCGGCGCCCAAGCCCGCGCCACCACCAACTCAAACCGCGGCCATGCCGGTGGCGCCTGCGCCGATGAAGTCGGCGCCGCAACCAACTGCGACCGAGAAGAGGCCATCAAACAGCGCGGCCGCAGCAGCTTCGAAGTCGGGCCCGCCGCCAAGTACGGAAACCACGCGCGTGCGTCCGCCGCCCTCGCAGCCCAATCCGCTGTACCCCAGTGCTCCGCTCGCGGAGACACCTGCTGCGCCGGCAGTGTCAGTGCCAGCCGTGGCGACGGTGGACGCCGCCGTACCGCCGCCGCTGGCTGCAGTCGAGCCGCCCCGCGTCGCAAAACCCGCAGCACCGATGACGGAGCTCAAGGCGATCAGCAAACCCGGGGCGATGTTCCCGCATGAGGCAGTACGCGCGGGCGTGGACAAGGGGCGCGTGACAGCGCGGCTCTCGGTCGCGTCCGACGGTTTAGTCAGCAAGGTCGAGATTCTCTCGGCATATCCGGCGCGCTTGTTCGATCGTGAAGTGCGCGAGACCGCCATGCGCTGGCGTTACGAAGCCCCCGGTCAGCCGCGCCAGACGGATGTCGAATTCGTGTTCGATCGCTTCAAGGAACGTTGATGGGTGCACTACCCGGCTCGGTTGCGACCATGAATGCAGAAACCGGCGGCGAGCTGTTCGCGCCGGCACGCGTTGCCAACAACGGCGCAAGCGGCGCGACCCCGCAGCGGACGGTGATGTTGATCGAGGATCACGATCTGGTGCGACTTGGCACGTGCGTGCTGCTCGATTCGATCGAAGACGTCGCGTGCACCGTGGTCCAGTGCAAGACGCTGGATGAAGCGCAGCAGGTGCTGCGCACCGGCCGCAGCTTCGATCTTGTGCTGCTCGACCTCAATCTCGGCGACTCCAAGGGCCTGCAGGGTCTGCGATCGTTGCGCGAGGAGTTTCCTGCGCTTGTGATCGCGGTTCTGTCGGGCACCCAGGACGAGTTCGTGGTGCGCCAGGCGCAGACGATGGGGGCGACCGGCTACCTGCTCAAGAGCTCGACCCCCGATCAGATCAAGGCCGCCATCCGTTCGCTGCTCGGCGCACGCGATCGGCTGGCGCCGGCTGCGGCAGCGTTGAGCGAGCGGTTTCCGAAACTCGCCGGCACGTCGTATTACGACCGGGTCGCGGAGCTCGGTCCGCGCCATATCCAGATCCTCGAATTGATCCTGTCCGGTTGCAACAATCAGGAGATCAGCAACGCGACCCAGTTGTCGCTTGGCACGGTCAAGAACTACGTGTCGGCAATCCTGCTCGCGCTCGACGTGCGCTCACGCGCGCACCTGATCAGCCTGTTTCACTAGTTCGGCAGGTTCTGAAGAGGCTTTCACCGCAGAGCTTCCCGGATCCGAGCTAAGCGGCGACCTCCGAAGTGCATTTGCGCGCAGCACGGTTACTCCCTTGGCTGACCCGCGACCGCCCGCCTGGCGCGGCCATGGCGTCGCCTGGGGCCGACAAGCAGGAGGACGAAACGGTACCAGGCGCCGATGTGTTGGTCTCGACCGACGACTGGCTCGCGCGGGTCCGCGACGAGCAGGTGCGCCGGCTCTACGCCGAGGACAACCGGGTAGCGCTTGCATCGATGGCGGTCGCGATCGCTGCGGCAGCGCTGTTTCACCTGCATCAGCCCGACGGCAGCGCGCTTGCGTGGGGTGCGACCTTGGTTGTGGTGCTCGCTGCGCGGCTGGCGTTCGTGGCCGCGCGGCGCCGGCACATCACACCGGGTGCCGATGCGCGGCGTGCGCGCCGCGAGTACCTGATCCCGCTGGGCGCGAGCGCGCTCGCATGGAGCGTGGGCCCGTTCCTGTTCTTCCCTGCCGACCACGCCGGTTACCAGGCGCTGCTGATCTCCATCTGGATTGCACTTGCGACCGCAGCCACGCCCATCGTCGCGGTGTCGCGTCTGGCGATCTATCTCTGGCTGGTGCCGCTGCTGCTGCCGCTTTCCGTGCGGTTCCTGCTCGTGGGCGACCCGACGACCAACGTGCTCGGCCTGATTGCGGCACTCGTGCTCGTGGTGCAGTTGCGGCTTGCGCTGGAGCAGAACGAGCTGCTCACCACGACCATGCTGGCGCGCTTGCAGAACGAAGACCTGGTAACGCGGCTGCGCGAACAGATGAGCCTGGTGGCACGCGCGAGCGAGGACAAGACCCGCTTCCTCGCTGCCGCCGCGCACGATCTGCGCCAGCCGCTGCACGCGCTCGGTCTTTTTTGCGCGGCGCTCGACCAGCGGTTGCGCGACATTCCGGAAAAGCCGCTGGTGCGCAGCATGATGAAGTCGATCGAGGCGCTGGAAAATTCGTTCGGCGCGATCCTCGACATCTCGCGCCTCGATTCGGGCGCGGTGCAGCCAAACGTCCAGGTGTTCCCGGTGCGCGACGTGTTCCGGCGT
>DASQAE010000502.1:0-2907 GCA_035635915.1 Burkholderiaceae bacterium
ATGCCGCCAACCTGCTCAAACCCGCGTTGGCGCGCGGCAAGTTGCGCACCATCGCCGCCACCACATGGGCCGAGTACAAAAAGCACATCGAAAAGGATCCGGCGCTTACCCGCCGCTTCCAGGTGGTGCAGGTGCCCGAGCCCTCGGAGGAAAAAGCGGTGCTGATGCTGCGTGGCGTGGCGAGCGTGCTCGAGCAGCATCATCGGGTGCAACTGCTCGATGCGGCGATCGAATCCGCGGTGAAACTGTCGCACCGTTATATCCCTGCGCGCCAGTTGCCCGACAAGGCGGTCAGCCTGCTCGATACCGCTTGCGCCCGGGTTGCGGTGAGTCAACATGCAACGCCGCCGGAAATCGAAGACACGATCCGGCGTATCGAGGCGTTGACCACCGAAATGGAGATCATCGGCCGCGAGGAGGCGATCGGCATCGACGTGACCGCACGCAAGACGCGGGTGCAGGACGAATTGAAGCAGGCCAAACAATCGTTGGCCGGATTGCAGGCGCGTTACGACGAAGAGAAAAAGCTCGTCGACCGCGTGCTCGCCCTGCGCGCCGATTTGCGCAAGGGTGCAAAGCCGGTCGATGCCAAGGAAGCGCCGGAGCCTACGGCCGCCGCGCCGGAGCGCGCGGCGCAGCTCAAGGACCTTGCCGAACTGCAGAAAAAGCTCGTGCAGCTGCAGGGCGACGCACCGCTGGTGCTGCCCTCAGTGGACGAGCATGCCGTGGCGAGCGTGGTGCAGGACTGGACCGGAATTCCGGTCGGGCGCATGGTGAAAAACGAAGTCGACGCGGTGCTGCGGCTCGCGGATACGCTCAACAACCGCGTGATCGGCCAGAAACACGCGCTGGAAATGATCGCGCGCCGGATCCAGACCTCGCGCGCACGACTCGACAATCCGAACAAACCGATCGGCGTGTTCCTGCTTGCCGGCACCTCCGGCGTTGGCAAGACCGAAACCGCGCTGGCGCTGGCCGAAGCTCTGTACGGCGGCGAGCAGAACGTCATCACGATCAACATGAGCGAATATCAGGAGGCGCATACCGTCTCGACGCTCAAGGGCGCCCCGCCGGGTTACGTCGGTTATGGCGAAGGCGGCGTCCTTACCGAGGCGGTGCGGCGCCGGCCCTACAGCGTGGTGCTGCTCGACGAAGTCGAAAAGGCCCACTCCGACGTACACGAGCTGTTTTTCCAGGTGTTCGACAAAGGGTGGATGGAGGACGGCGAAGGCCGCTACATCGACTTCAAGAACACCATCATCCTGCTCACGTCGAACGTCGGCTCGGACCTGATCATGAGCCTGTGCAAGGACCCAGAGCTGATGCCGGACGCCGAAGGCATAGCCAAAGCGTTGCGCGAACCGCTGCTCAAGGTGTTTCCCGCCGCGCTACTCGGGCGTGTGGTGACGATTCCCTACTATCCGCTCACCGACGAGATGCTCGGCAACATCGTGCGGCTGCAGTTGAACCGCGTCAAACGCCGCGTCGAAGCCAATCACGGCGTGCCCTTCACCTACGACGATGCGGTGGTAAAGCTCATCGTCAGCCGCTGCAACGAGGTGGAAAGCGGCGGGCGGGTGGTGGATGCGATTCTGACCAATACCGTGCTGCCAACGATCAGCCGGGAATATCTCGAGCGCCTGGCGCGCGGCGCCAGCATTCAGCGGGTCGGGCTCGAGACCGATGGTGGGGCGTTTGCGTATCGGTTCGACTAGCCGTCTGACTAAACCGTCGGAGTCCACGTAGTTCGGTCAACGCGCCGGACTTTAGTCATTAGACGCGCAGCGAGTCGATTACTAGAGTGGCTCGGCAGTCGGATCGGAATAGGCAGCGGTGGGGCGTTGCGCGCCATTCCGGCGCGGCGATTGCCACCGACCGGAGCTGAGAGCGTATGCCACAAGCGATGTCGATCAAGATCGACGGAGCCGACCATCTGCTGTTTCGGCACATGGCGTGGAGCGAGGCGCTGGGCGAAGTGCCGCGGGCGACGGTCGATCTGCTAAGCCTGGAGAAGTCGGTCGATCCGCGCAAGCTGCTGGGCAAGCAGGTCAAGATCCGGCTGCAGTTGCCCAAGGACCACGAACGCTGGTTCAACGGCTACATCGTGCGCTTCGTGCGCGCGGGCGGCGTGGGGCGCTATTTCGAGTACATCGCGGAAGTGCGGCCATGGCTTTGGTTGCTTTCGCGCACCGCCGATTGCCGCATCTTCCAAAAAATGAAAGTCGACGCGGTGCTGCGCAAGGTCTTCGACGGCCACGCGTTTGCCGATTTCGTGCTCAATCTCACCGGCAGCTACCCGGAGATGGACTACTGCGTCCAATATCGCGAGACCGATCTGGATTTCGTCAACCGGTTATGCGAGCGCTTCGGCCTGTATTACTGGTTCGAGCACTCGAGCGACGGCCATCAAAAGCTGCACATCGTCGATTCGCTGTCGGCACATGAGGACGCACCGGGCTACGCGACGCTGCCGTATCACCCCGCAACTGAAAATCCCATCGACAGCGAACACGTGTCGACGTGGCAATCGGTCGATCCCCTGCTCTCCGGCAAATTCACAACCCAGGACTTCAACTACGAGACCTCGAGCCTGGACCTGAAGGCAGAAGCCAAGGTCGACCACAAGCACGACCACGCGGCAATGGAGCTGTTCGACTACCCCGGTCCGTTCGTGGACATGGACGGCGGCACTGCCGAATCCAAATTGCGCTGCGAGATTTCGGGTTGCACGTTCGCCACCTTCAACGCATCCACGAATGCCCAGGGCATGCAGACCGGGCACACGTTCAAGCTCACGCAGCATCCCGATGCGGAGGTCAACAACAAGAAGTTCCAGATCACCTCGCTTTCGGTATCGATGCAGTGGGCCGGCTACGAAGCGCACGGCGGCGACGAAGGTGCGGCGTT
>DASQAE010000503.1:0-3617 GCA_035635915.1 Burkholderiaceae bacterium
CTCGACGACCGCGATCTCGCCGACCGGTTCGATCACCGTAACGTCCGCGCCCGGCTGCACGGTCTCTTCAGTCGGCAACTCGTAGTCGGCGGTTTCCATGAGCGGCAGGAGCCGTACCCGGAACTCGTCGCGCGTCATCACGAACCTGTTCAGACGGGCATAACCGCCATCGGCAAGCGGAAAGTCTTGTTCGCCCAGAGGATGCAACCCCAATCCTTGCAGCAGGTGGTTGCTCGCCCCGTTCGCCGAGCCGGCGTCGATGGCCGCGGCTTCCAGTTCCATGTTTTCGAAACAGAACCACAGGCCGAAGTAAGTCAACTCGGTGGCAAGACCCTGGTTCCACGCCTTCGGAGCGATCAGCATGCCGACTTCGGCGATGCCGTCGCGACGGCGCGACCGCCTTGCCTCCACGCGGGCTAGTGCCTCGCCGGTCTGCCTGGATTCCGCGAAGTAGCTGAAGCCCTTGCCCGATTCCCACGCGGCGAGCGCTTTATCGATGAAGAGTTTGGCCTGCAGCGGAATCTGCGGCTGGCGCCACAACACATGTTTGTTGAAGCGAGGATCGCGCGACCATTCCCAGATCAGGTCCGCGTGCCGATCTTCGACCGGTACCAGGCGAAGACGCGGTGTTCCATAAGGAAACTCGAGGTCGAAGCGCAAGAGTGTCGACGACTACGTGGGCTTGATCGGCCGGCGCAGTCTACGGTTGCCTCCCCGCGCGCCTTGCGGCGCAACTCCCAGCTATGCGCGATGCGTGCAAAACGGGCTCCACCGATCACAGGGGCAAACGCCCCATGCGGTGGAAAGCCCGTCGAGGTTCCCCTTAACTCAGCTGCTGAATCCCCGCAAGCAACCAGCCCGCCGAACCATCAACGGGCTTGCTCAGGTTCCACACCTCGTCGACCTGCTCGATCTCTCCATCGACGCGCAGCGAACCTGAAAAGCGCACACTCGCAAGATGTTCGGTCGGCGTCGATTCGATGCCAAGCAACGCCGCTTCCAGCGTCAGCACCTCGGTGCGTGTCGCTGCGCCACGAGCGCGCAATTCGTGAGTCAGCGCAACGAACATGTCGTGAGTGGTGAATTCTTCCAACTCAGCGAGGCTGCCGCGGTCCCAAGCACTTTGCAATTTGCGGAAGTAGTCCTTCGCGTGGCCGAGGAAACCCTCGGTATCGAATCCGCCCGGAACTCCCCAAGGCTGCGCAGCCGCCGCCGTGGGGGAACCGCGGGCAAATTCGTCCATCGCCGATCCGGGGCGCGCGCCGGCGCCGAGATCAAGGTTCGAGCGTTGCGCGGGCGCAGGCAGAGGAGCCGGTTGCGCCTCCGGCGCATACATACCGCCGCCGCCTGCACGCGCTCCGGCGCCCCCGTAGGCAGGTTGCACAGTTCCGCCCCGCATACGCCGCAGCACGAATCCAATCAGCGCTACGACCGCAAATCCAATGACGGCAGCCATCAGGATCGCGGTCAGCGTCTCGCCGAAACCCAGATAGGACGCGAGCGCTGCAATGCCCAATCCCGCAGCGATTCCGAGCAAAGCGCCCTTCCATGGACTTGACGCACGTGGGGCGGCCGCGGCGGCACCCGCCGCTGCGGGCTGAGCCGGTGTTGCCTCTTGCGTCGGCGTCTGTTGCTGCGGGGTAGCCTGGCGTTGCTGTACCTGGGGAGATTGTTTGCCGAGATTGCGGCCGCCGCCCAGACGACGTTGCGCGTCCGCATCCACCGCAACGGTCGCGGCGAGTACGCCGATCAAGACAAGGGTTATGAGGCGTTTCATGTTTCGCTCCTGCGCTGTCCGCGCGTAAACGAGCGGAGGCGCGCTAAAACTTCCTGCCGACATGCAAGGCGCACACACCTGCGGTCAGGTTGAACCATTGGACGTTCTCGAGCCCTGCCTGTTCCATCATCTGCGCCAATACTTTTTGCGGCGGATGAACACGGATCGACTCGGCGAGATAACGGTAGCTATCGCTATCGCCGGCGATCTTCTTGCCCAGCCAAGGCAGCACCGCGAACGAGTATGCATCGTAGAGAGGCGCAAGCGGCGTCCACACCCGGGAAAACTCCAATACGAGAACGCGTCCGCCGGGTCGCAGCACACGTCGCATCTCGGCCAGCGCACGTTCCTTGCGCGTCATGTTGCGCAGGCCGAACGCCACCGTCACGACATCGAAGTGGTCATCTGGAAACGGCAACGCTTCGGCATCGCATTGGACGATCGGGATCAACAGTCCTGCGTCGAGCAGACGATTGCGCCCCTCGCGCAGCATCGAGCCGTTGATGTCCGTAAGCCAGGCCTGGCCTGACGGCCCGACCTGGCGTGCGAAGCGCAGCACAAGGTCGCCGGTTCCACCCGCTATGTCGAGCACGCGCATTCCTGGGCGCACGTCGGCCTGGCGGACGGTAAAAGCCTTCCACAAACGATGCAGACCCGCCGACATCAGGTCGTTCATCAAGTCGTAGCGCGCGGCAACCGAGTCGAACACGCCGCCGACGCGTCGTGCCTTGTCGTCTTCAGCGACCTTTTCGAACCCGAAGTCGGTCGTCTCACGACCTTGGCTCATCGCGGCTGCGCTCAGTGATGGCCGCAGGACGGACCGCTCGCGGGCGTCAGCGCGGCGTTGCGCGGATCCGCGGGATCGCGACTCCCGCCGGCAGCGTGTAACCGCTCGAGGTATTGCGCCCACAGTTGGTCCTGGGTCGAGCCGAGCTCGTAGAGGTAGTTCCAGGAGAAGATCCCGCT
Source organism: Burkholderiaceae bacterium (assembly GCA_035635915.1). GTDB lineage: Bacteria > Pseudomonadota > Gammaproteobacteria > Burkholderiales > Burkholderiaceae_F > JAKANT01. The sequence goes on from DASQAE010000503.1 coordinate 2,744, forward strand.
CGCATGGCCGTCGGAGAAGACCGGCTGCACCGCGTAGTAGCCCACCGGCTCGAGCCGCGTGATCGTCACTTCGCGCTTGCCGACCTGCAATGTCTCCTGCCCCGGACCATGCCCTTTTACTTCGGCCGAGGGAGAAAAAACGCGCAGGAACTCGAACGGCAGTCGAAACACCTTGCCGTCGTCAAAAACAATCTCCAGCACGCGCGACTTCGCGTGCAGGTTGATTTCCGTGGGAGAAGGTGTCTCGTTGCGCAAGTCGGCCATGCGTCAAGCATAGTCGCTCGCGCTCGAGCGTCAGCGCTGCCAGCAGACCGCGACGGACTGGCTTCCGGTGACACTGCGTAACCCGGCCTGCGTCAACCCAAGCGTGCCGCAGTCGGCATCGACGAACGCCTCGCTACCCGCCGGGCAGGTGCCCAGGGTGCCGCACGGCGTCGCGGTAAGCGTGTATTGCTGGCCGGTGGCGCCCGCTGGCGTGAACGTGATGCCGTAGGCTGCGCGTCCGTCGGTGGGCGCGACCACGTTGGTCAACGCGAACGCAGAACCGACCGCCTGCGACTGACAGACCGCGACGGAAGTCTTGTTGTAGCAACCAAAGGTCGTGTAGTTGCGTTCCAGCAGGTTGGCCGCGTCCAGCAGCACGGTCTTGGCTGCCGCCCGCTTGGAGCGATTTATGTAGCTGCTGTAGTTCGGAATCGCGATGCCAGCCAGGACTCCGAGCACCACCACTGCCACCATCAGCTCGATCAGCGTAAAGCCGCGCATCTTGCCTGCCGCCATCATTTGATCACCTCGCGCCATGAATCCCGGCCGAGCGGCGTGCCGAACGTCCGGTTTCTTTCGATTTGGATGTTGCCCGACGTACCGCTCATCG
>DASQAE010000504.1:0-4075 GCA_035635915.1 Burkholderiaceae bacterium
ACGATTGGCGTGAGGAAGTTCATGCCGCAGAAGCGCGCAGTCTGTGCCACCGGCGGCACGAACGCCTCGAAAGGAAGTTCGTGCCGGCCACCCGGCGAAAAGGCGTCCCTGGCCCCGCCCGTTGTCGTCACCCACAGGCAGTCCTTGCCCGCCAACGCGCGCTGACTGCCGAACGCCCAGCCTTCGGTCAGCACGCTCTCGAACCAGAGTTTGAGCAGCGCCGGCACACCGTACCAGTACAACGGGTGCTGCCAGATCACCAGGCGCGCCGCAACGAGCGCAGCACGCTCCGCGTCCACGTCGATCGACAGATCAGGGTAGAGGTCGTACAGCGACCGCACGCTAAGGCCAGGCAGATCGCGCACCGCTGTTAGCAGCGCGCGGCTGCCGACCGAGCGATGCGGATGCGGATGAGCATAGATCAGGGTGATCAAACTGCCGCACCCAAATGATCTTCGCCCAGCAGGAGCTGGCGCGCCTGTTGCAATTCCTTCAGCTTGATCGCGTCGAGCGTCGGGTAGGCGAGTTCCATCCCCTCCAACGCATGCACGATCGCTCCAGCCACCACCAGCCGCGTAAACCACTTGTTGTCGGCCGGTACCACGTACCAAGGGCACTCCTCGCTCGCAGTAGCGCGGATCGCCTGTTCGTAGGCGGCCATGTATTCGGCCCAGTGCGCGCGTTCCTTGACGTCAGCGGCTGCGAACTTCCAGTTCTTGCTCGGCTGTTCGATGCGCTCGAGAAAACGCTTCTTCTGTTCCTCCTTCGAGACATGGAGGAAGAACTTCAGGATCCGGGTGCCATTGCGCGTGAGGTAGTCCTCGAAGTGGGCCATGTCGCGGAGCCGGTCCCTGAAGATGTGCTTGCTCATGTATTCGGCGGGCAGCTTCTGTCCCGCGAGGATCTCGCGATGGACTCGCACGATGAGGACCTCTTCGTAGTAGCTGCGATTGAAGATGCCGATACGCCCGCGCTCGGGCAGCGCGCGCCAGCAGCGCCAGAGGTAATCGTGGTCCAGTTCCTCCTGCGACGGCGCCTTGAATGAATGGACTTGTACGCCGGCCGGATTGACGCCCGACATTACGTGCTTGACGGTCCCGTCCTTGCCGGCTGCATCCATCGCCTGCAACACGATCAGGAGCGACTTGCGATCCTGCGCGTACAACTTGTCCTGCAGCTCAGCCAGCATGTGGACACCGAACGCCAGCAACGCGCGACTGCGCGGCTTGTCTTCGGCATCCAGGCCGTGTGTGTCGCCGGGGGATACTTGTTTGAGTCGAAAGCGCTTGCCGTCGGTGATCCGGTAACGCGCGACGACCTTGCGTAGCTCCTTGAACTCGCGGCGGTGATCAGCCATCAGTCGGCTCCGTAGACACAGTGCACGTGCGGGCGTCTCGCAGTGCGTCGCGCGCACTACGCAGGCGACACCGTTGTGGGCATCAAGGGATGGAGCGGGCGGAGGGAGTCGAACCCTCGTCACCAGCTTGGGAAGCTGGGGTAATGCCGTTATACGACGCCCGCGTTAGGCGGCGCCATTTTATGGCAAAGCTAGTGCGCTGCAGGCGCGGCAGGTTTGGTCGGCACAATGGCCACCGCGCCCGCGAGCGTCGCGTGTGAATCCTCCAGCACACCGATCACGCGTCGCAGTTCTTCGCCGGTGCAGTGCTGGCGGACGGCGATTTCGACCTCTTGTGCTGCGGCTTCCATCGCGGTGGCACCCACCACGGCGGCCGCGCCGCGCATGGAGTGCGCCGCACCCGCGATACCTGGGCGGTCATCGGCAGTCAACGCAGCCCGCAAGCGGGTCAGGTCGTTGATCGAACTGGCGATGAACTTCTGCAGCAGGACCTCGTAACGCTCCAGCCGGTTCTGCACGTACGCGAGCCCGACTTTGATCTGCAAGCCAGGGATGCGCTCCAATTGGGCGCGCCGCTCCTGCAATGGCGTAGCAGCGGTCGGGGTCGGCGCAGGCTGGCCTGCGAGCGCATCCGCCGGCAGCCAGCGCCGCAAAGCCGCGTGCAGGATGCGCACCTCGACCGGCTTGCCGATGTGATCGTTCATGCCGGCGGCAAGGCAGAGCCTTCGATCTTCCTCGAATGCGTTTGCCGTCATCGCAACGATCGGCGTGTGCTCGCGCCCATCGAGACGTCGGATCGTGCGCGCCGCTTCCAGGCCGTCCATGATCGGCATCTGCACGTCCATGAAGATGAGGTCATAGGACGCGCGCTGTGCCATGTCGACCGCCTGCGCACCGTTGTTCGCGATGTCCACGGTCACCCCGCTGCCGCGCAGAAGTTCGACCGCGACTTCCTGGTTGATCGGGTTGTCTTCCGCGAGCAGCACGCGCAGACCACCGTACTGCGGAACACCTGCCTGATCCGGAGCGGCGGTGGGCGTCGCGGGGCGGTGCTCTTCAGGATCGTAGAAGGCCGTCTGCAGAGCGTCATGGAAATTGGATGCGGTAGCGGGCTTGCGCACGACCGCCGCGAGCCCGAGGCCCCGCGCGCGTTGAGCGAGTTGCACATCCTCCAACGCACACATCAGGATCACGGCGGGCCTGCGGTTCAGCGGAAGCAAGGTGAGCTGCTGCATCGTCTCGGCGGCACCCAGCCCGGGCATGCGCGAGTCAAGCAATACGACCTCGAACGATGCACTGTTGCGATCTGCATCGGCCAGCAGGCGCAGCGCCCGTTCACCGGTTTCAGCCGTGGTAACCGTAAGCCCCATCGATTCGAGCATCTGGCCGGCCGCGACGCGTGCCGCCTCGAGATCGTCCGCGACGAGCGCGCGCCGTCCAGCAAGGCGACCGGCATTCGGCCGCTGCTGCGAAACGCCGCTCTTGCCGAGGCGCGCAGTGAACCAAAAGGTACTGCCGACACCCGGAATGCTCTCTGCGCCCACTTCGCCTCCCATCAATGCGGCCAGACGGCGGTTGATCGCCAGCCCCAGGCCGGTACCGCCGTATTCGCGTGTCGTTGAAATGTCAGCCTGCTCGAATGCGCTGAAGAGGCGCGCCAGGGTGGCAGGTGCGATGCCAACCCCCGAGTCCTGTACTTCGAGTCGAACCAGCAGATCCGCGCCCGACTCTGTCAGTGCCCGCGCGCGCAGAATGATTGCGCCGCGTAGCGTGAACTTGACCGCGTTGCTTACGTAGTTGAGAACCACCTGCCGCAGCCGCGTCGGATCCCCTCGCAGCACCCGCCGTAACGCCGGATCCACATCGAGAACCAGTTCGACACCTTTGCTGCCGGCGCGCTCGGCAACCAACGCACAGACGTCCTGCAGCAACAGTTCGAGTTCGAAATCCGATTGTTCGAGCGCGAACTTGCCGGCTTCGATCTTCGAGATATAGAGGATGTCATTGATGATCGCCAGCAGATGGCTCGCCGCGTCCTTCACCTTGGTAAGCCGCACCTGCTGGTCCGGCGCGAGGCTGTCCCTGCGCAGCAACTCGGTCAGGCCCAGGATCGCGTTCATCGGCGTGCGGATCTCATGGCTCATGTTGGCCAGGAACGTCGACTTGGACCGACTCGCCTCCTCGGCGCGGTCGCGCGCCGACGTGAGCTCCTGGTTGAGTTCCTGCAGCCGGCGCTCGCTGTCGACCAGCACCTGATTCGCGTCCGTGACCTGCGCGGTGCGCTGCTTCACCAGTTCTTCGAGATGAGCACGATGATGCTGCAGTTCGTTCTCGATGCCTTTGCGTTCGGAGATGTCGCGCACGATGCCTAGCACCGCCGGCCGCCCTGCGAACTCGGACCGGCTTGCCCGCAATTCAACCCAGACCGATTCGGCGCCGCCCTTGCGCAGGAACTGCACCTCGTAGTTGCGCGCCGGTTCGTCGGCCGAACTCACCCGTTGCTTGAAACGCTCGGTCCAAATGCCGAGCCACTCCTGCGCCACCACCTCGTTGAATTGCAGGCCCACGAATTCGTCGCGTGCATAGCCCAGCAACTTGGGCATCGCCGAATTGGCGAACACGAACCTGAAGTCCTGCGCCACGAAGACGCCGTCAGCCATCGCTTCGATCAGGGCCCGATACCTGGTCGCGCTGTCGCGCAACGTCTCGTCGGCGCCC
>DASQAE010000505.1:0-8215 GCA_035635915.1 Burkholderiaceae bacterium
GTCAGGCGTACCACGGTGTTGGCCTGGCGTCGCAGGCTGTCGGCATCGAGGTAGCTGTTCATGTCGCCGATGCGCTCGCGCACCTCGGCGTAGAGCGGATCCAGTCCCAGGTGCGCCGAGCATTGATGAAACAACGCGCGCACGTGCGCCTGCTCCGATACTTCGTGGAACCAGTAGCGATGGGTGAAACGCAGGAAAGCCTCGAAGCTGTTGCGAATGGCGCGTTTGAAACGTTTGATGCTATCCGGATCGTTCACGTTCAGGCGCTTGAGCGCCTCGACCAACCGGTCCGAGAACATCAGCAGTGCGGCCTTCTGGAAATGCGCGATGAGAAACAGCAGGAAGTGCTGGTGGCGAAACTGGGCCAGGACACCGCGGTCCGCACAGCCGTAGAACTCGGAACGCGCGTCGCCCACGACCACCAGCGCATGTCCACTGCAGAGATAACGTGTGCGTGGCGCCGAACCCGAGTCGGACCAGAAACGGTCGTAGCAGTAGCGCTGCTCGAAATCCTGCAGATGCTCCTCGCCGTACGGCATCGTCGCGTCGCCCAGGGCCGGCCCCGTGACCAGGCCAAGGCGGATGAAGTCCGCCCGCGTAAGCGCGCGCGGATCGTTCAGCGCCAGGTACGCCATCATCGGCATGCGGTAGTACTCGATCTGCCGGTAGCGCAGCGCACCTTCCCGCTCCGAATGATCCGGCACCAGCGGCTCGAGCAGCCAGGCCCAGTGCGCCGCGATGCGCGGGGCGCGCTGCTGCTGCACGAACGCGAGGAAGGTGTCGCGATCCTGCGCGTCGGAGCGCGCAAGTACCGCTCCATTCGCACCTAGCCACTCCACCTGCGCCGGCGAATGCAGCGCATGGCCTTGCGCATCCCAGCCCGCCGGATAACCACGCCCGAAGCGATACAGCAGTTCTTCTGCCTGCGCGAGTTCGAGTTCGTTCGCCCTGACCTCGACGTTGAGCAGCACCACGTCCACGTCGTAGAAAAAATACAGGTCGATGTGGACGATCTCGAGCGTCAGCGGTGCGTCTTCCGGGCGTGGCTGGACCCGCACCGCAGCTACGTCATGGCGGCGGAACACACGCATCGGCGATTCCGCACCGGGGTCGCAGACGCTGCGGCGCGTGCGCCCTTCGCCGTACAGGAACTGCTGCACATACGGCAGGAACGTGACGAACTCGTGGTAATGCCGCTCGTGAAATTGCCTCACGTCGCCGGTGTACTCGTCGACCGCCTCGCGCCAGGGCGACGTTGCGCCGAGCGCTTCAAGAATCTGCCAAGGCCGCTTCGTGGCAATACCCTGCGGATGAATCAGGCGCAGTGGCCAGAGCAGGATCTGGCGCAGGTGGCGGACACGCGACAGCTCGGTTCGATCGTGTTCTGCGACCTGGCGCGGCGCGAGCGATTCGGGCGACATGCGGCCGAGTATGCGCGCGGCCGGCAGCGCTTGTCACCGTCCCGCGCGACCATCAGTCTGCTTGACGGCAAGCGCTAGTTCGCGACTCTGGCGGAAGCGGCAATCCGCGGCCACAGCAAGTAGCGCGTACAAAGCCGCACGAACCTTGCTAGCGTTGAGGCGTCGAAGGTCACCGGTTCAACGCTGCAGAGGTCGCGCTCCATGAAACGACGTACGCTGGTCGGATTGGCGGCCGCGGTGTGCATCCGCGCCGATATCCCGCGCTGGACTGCATTGGCGCGCGAACGCAAGATCCAGCTTGAATCCTGATCCACTGAGCGACGCATGGCACGCAATACAAAAGTCCCCGCCGATCACGATGCACCGCCGGTCACGCAGCAGTTGGCGCGTTTTGTGGCCACTCATCCGTCGCGTGGCTGGAACGACGCGGTGGAGCACGAAGCGCATCGCACCTTGCTCAACTGGCTCGGGTGTGCGATCGGTGCCGCCCATCACGAAGCCGCGGATGCCGTCCTGGCGGCGGTCGAAGCGCTGCAGCCGGCGCAACAGGCAACCGTGCTCGGCCGCGAGCGACGCGTCGACATGGCAAGTGCCGCGCTGGTCAACGGCATCACATCGCACATCTTCGACTTCGACGACACGCACCTGAAGACGATCATCCATCCCGCAGGGCCGGTCGCTTCGGCCCTGCTCGCTTTGGCTGAAGTTCGGGCAGCGTCGGGACGCGCGCTGATCGATGCGCTCGTGCTCGGGGTCGACGTCGCCTGCAGGATGGGCAATGCCATCTACCCGGATCACTACGATCGCGGCTGGCACATCACCGGCTCGACCGGCATGCTTGGCTCGGCGGCTGCGTGCGCACGTTTGCTGGGGCTCGATGAGCGCCGCACGACGATGGCGCTGGGCATTGCCGCGTCGCAACCGACCGGATTGCGCGAGCAGTTCGGCACCATGACCAAGTCGTTGCATCCGGGGGCCGCCGCGCGGGTCGGGCTGATGGCTGCGTTGATGGCGCAAAACGGCTTCACAGCCAGCGCCCGCGCACTCGAGGCACCGCGTGGTCTGGCGCAGGTGGTTTCGCCCAAGTACGCATGGAATGAACTCACCAATGGGCTCGGCGAGCGTTTCGAAATCTCATTCAATTCGTACAAGCCGTTCGCGTGCGGCGTCGTGATCCATCCGTGTATCGATGCGTGCGCGCAACTGCGCGCGCGCGGTGTGCTCCCCGAGCAGGTGCAGCACATCGAAATGAAAGTGCACTCGCTCGTACTGGAACTCACGGGCAAGAAGGAACCGTCCGATGGCCTGCAGAGCAAATTCAGCGTGTATCACGGCTGCGCGGTCGGGCTGATCTTCGGGCGCGCCGCTGAGGAGGAATTCTCCGATGCGATCGCGCGGCGCGAGGACGTCGTCGCCCTGCGGCGCAAGGTCACGGCCACGATCGACGATCGCATCGACGAGTCGTCCGCGGACGTTGTCGCGGTCCTCGTCGATGGCCGGCGTGAGCACGTGTTCGTCGAACACGCGATCGGCTCGCTACACCGGCCGATGACCGATGCCGATCTCGAGAGCAAATTCCACGGGCTGGTCGATCCGCTCCTGGGCGCGCCGCGTGCGAACCAACTGATCGAAGCCGCGTGGCGGGTCGGCGCTGGCGGCGACGCGCGGTCGCTGGCTGCGCGCGCGCGGCCGTAGGTACAAAAACCTCAGACCGGCGCGTACTCACCGACCAGCGTGAAGTGCTCGACGTACGGCTGCTGCGCGAAAAACGGACCGACGATGGCGCGCCATGCCGTGAACGCCGGCGATTGGCGAAAGTCGATGGTGTGATTTTCCAGCGTTTCCCACACGATCAACAGGATGTAGCGCTCCGGCGTTTCGATGCCCTTGTTGACCTTGTAGCCGAGGAATCCTTTCGACTTCGACACCACGGTCTTGATGCCGCGCAGGATCGCTTCGTCGAATTCCGCCTGCTTGCCGGATGTAATAAGAATGTCCGCCACTTCGAGAATCATGTCCCTTCCTCTCTTGGTTTGTCGGTCGGAGGCGGATCGTAGCCGGTTGGCTTCGCCTACCGCGGAGCTAGACTGCCAGCCCGCCAAGAGACGCTCCAGGAGGACGCCATGCTGCAAAACAAACGCCGCGCAGTAATCCAGTCCGCCGCCGCGATGACGGTCGGCGCCGTCGCAGGTTGCGCCACGCCCGGCCTGGCGGGCAACAGCGTTAAAACTCCATTCACTGTCGGCTCGACCTTCATCGCGATCGCCGGCAGCGACGAGATGTTTCCGGTGCGCCGCATCTATTGCATCGGCCGCAACTACGCGGCACACGCGCGCGAAATGGGCTCCGATCCGAGCCGCGAGCCGCCGTTTTTTTTCCAGAAACCAACCGATGCCATCCAGAACGTTGCGCCCGGATCGGTGGCCGAACATCCGTATCCGACGCTTACCAAGAACTATCACTACGAGGTCGAACTCGTCGCCGCGCTTTACCGCGGCGGCCGCAACATCGCTCCGGAAAAGGCGCTCGAATCCGTCTATGCGTACGCAATCGGCCTCGACATGACGCGGCGCGACCTGCAACGCGCTATGGGCGACCAGAAGAAGCCTTGGGAAATCGGCAAGAGTTTCGACCGGTCCGCGCCGATCGGGCCGCTGCATCTCGCGTCACGTATCGGCCACTTCACCCAAGGCTCCATCTGGCTCAAGGTCAATGGCGAAACCCGCCAGGACGCCAATTTGAACCAGATGATCTGGTCGGTCGCCGAGCAGATCAGCCAGCTTTCGCAGGCGTTCGAGCTCGCCGCCGGCGACATCATCTACTCCGGCACGCCGGAGAACGTCGGGCCGGTAGTCAAGGGCGATCAGATCGTCTGTCACATCGACGGTCTGCCCGACCTCAGCGTGAAGATCACCTAGTGCAGCGAGCGGTGCTGGTGGCCGCGCGCAGGTATTCGATCAGGTCGGCGCGTTCCTGCGCATCGTCAATGCCGGCATAACCCATCGTCGTGCCTGGGACGGCGCGCAACGGATTGGTGAGAAACCGGTCCAGCGTGCGCGCGTCCCAAACGATGCCGGAACGTTTCATCGCCGGCGAGTAAGCAAACCCGGGAACGCTACCGGCGCGGCGCCCGAACAGGCCGCAGTGACGTGGCCCAGTGCGGTCGTTCTCGATAGCATGGCACGCGCCGCAGCGGGCATAAATCTCCTCGCCGCGCTGCGGGTCGCCTTTGAGTGCTGTGCCAGCGGCAAGCGCGATCGCGAGCGCGGCTGCAATCACGACACGAACGCCCCCGGTACCGGATCATGCCCAAGGGCCTGACGCAGGATTGCCCAGTGCATCGCCTCATCGCCGAGGATGCTCGCGGCGGCTTTGGCAAGGTCGCGGTTGGCGAAGAGCGGGACGGCGCCAAGGTAGGCGCTGACCGCGCCTTGTTCGAGTTTGGCAGCGAAGCCGAGCACATCGGCCTGGGTCTTGAGTTGCGCGACCGGAAATTCGTATTTCGGCTTCGGCCCGGCGGCCTTGCCGCCAAGCTTCTCGATGGTCTTTGCAAGCACGTCGATGTGCTGCTTGTGGTGGCCCTGGAATTTCACGGCAAGGTCGAGCACCGGTTTCTGCAGCAAGCCGCTCTCCGCACCGACCTGATACGCGGCGACGGCTTCATGCTCGGCACCGAGCGCGGTGTTGAGGATTTGCAGATCCTCGGGTTTTGCGGCGGCACCTTGCGCGAGCGCCTCGCGCCCCGCAAGCAAAGCGATCGCGGTGCCGGAGAGCAGCAAGATATTGCGCCGCGCGGGCTGCGCGATCGCGTGTGAGTTTGCCGAGTCGGCAAATAGCAGGAACGACATGGTTGGTCTCCTTAGGACGCGTTGAACCATCGCGCGCCCGCGGATGCAGGCACGCGCCAAAGAGCAAGGAACGTGGTGGCCTACCCGGGGGGCGAGGGCTCGGCTGCAATACGCGCGAGGACACGCGCGGTGAGGCGGTCGCAATGCTCACCGCCGAACTCGAACGCGTCTTCGTAGGCGCGATCGATCTCGTGCGACAGCGCTTCGCGCAGCAGGCTCTTGGCGCGGAAAAAGCGCGTGCGCACCGTCGCCGGCCGGATGCCGAGGCAGGCTGCGGTTTCCTCGACGTTCATTTCTTCCAATGCGCGCAACACGAAGACGACCCGGAAAACGTCGGGCAGCGCATCGATGCGCGATTCGAGCAGACGCCGCATTTCGATTTGCATCGCTGCACGCTCCGGATCCTGGCGCGTCGAAGGCGGAGCTGAAACAGACGCAGCTTCGTCAGGCAGATCGAACTCGGCGAGATCGGGCGCATCGGCATGCAGCGGCAAGACCGCACCGCGGCGAGCGCGCAGGCGCAATCGCCCCAGCGCCTCGTTCGCAACGATCCGCACCAGCCATGTCGACATGCGCGAGTCGCCACGAAACGTGGACATCGACCGGTAGGCGCTCAGCATCGCCTCCTGCAACGCGTCCTCCGCCTCGGCGTCATCCTTGACGATTGCCCGTGCGACGCGAAACAACGAGCGATTGAACCGGCGCAGCAGGCGTTCGAACGCCTGCACGTCACCGCCTGCGACGCGACGCGCCAGGTCCAGGTCGTCGCCGTAATCGCGCGAGCGGCGTTCGGGCGCGTCCGCCGGGGAATGCGCGGGCAGCGAGTTCAACGGAGAGTTCATCGGGTGTTCAATCGTTTTGTCAGCGATTGGATGTCGCGAGCGGGCCGGACGTTCCCGCCCGCCCCGAGGGCTTTCACGACACCCTTCGGCGCGCGAACAACGCATCCCATGCTGCCAGCGCTGGTTTGGCGCCGAAGTTGCTGTCGGTCAGACCGATGCTGACGAATAGCGGCAGGTTGGGCGGAATCGGCGGCGGAAAACTTGCCAGGTCGAGGTCCGCATACAGAAGCTGTATCAAGCCGCGCGCGTTGATGCTGTCCAGCAGCTGCGCGTGGCGTGTGATGTAGCGCGCCTGTTTGTCCGGCGTAGAGCTGATGCCGCCCGCGGCCGCGCTGGACCAACCGCCCTCGACCACCATCGCTGCCAGCGTCCGGCCCGAAAGCAGCCGGCTGTAGTAATCGCTCGGCATGTCTTCCGGCTGGCTGAAGACGAAATACGGATACGACGAAAGCCCAAGCAGCTGCGTGAACGCGAAGTCGCGCACGTCCGCGGCGATACCGACAAACGGCGTATTTGTGAACAGGCCCCACGCGGTCTCGACTTGAACGCTGACAAACAGCGGCGCGCTGGTTGTGCCGGTGAGGTCGGCAGCGGCGGCGTTCGCGGCCTGCACGACCGCGGCGTAGAGCGATGCCGGCGCGGCGGCGCGGATCAGGTTGGTTTCGGCGGCAAGCCCGAGGTACTCGGGTTGCAGCTTGCGCACGACTGCCACGAGGTAGTTGCGATACACCTGCTGCACGGCCGGTTCGCTCAGGCTGCGTCCCAGCGCGCGCAGTTGCGGCGCCTCCTTTTCGCGCGCCAGGCCGTCGGTGAGATCGGCCATGAAATAAAGGTGCAGGCCTTTACCGCGGTAGTACTGGACCAGTTGCACCTTGTCGCGATCGAGGATCGCGTCGGGTGACATGCCGGCCAAAAGATCGGTCCACGGCAGTTCCTCGTGAATCGCCGCGATCTCGGCGCGCGTGCTCCAGCGGTCGATGCCCGCAAGCACGGTCGCGACGTCGAGCCGCGGCGGCGTGCCCGAGAATCCAAGCTTCCATGTACGCGTCGGTGCGGGCGGAGCAGGTGCCGGCGCTGGCGTCGGGCTACTGCTGCTGCAGCCGAGCGCTCCAGCAACGGTCGTTGCTGCGCCGAGGGAGGCGGCAGAGAGCAGCCGGCGACGAATAACAGACATGCTTCCAACCACGGCTCGAGACGGACTTCACGGATTAGGGATTTGTATGAGATTACGCGAGCATTGGGTCTTGTAATCCCCCAGCGAGGAACCGATGAAATTCGAGACGCTTACCTATGCGGTCGACGATCGCATCGCCACCATCATGCTGAATCGGCCCGAGCGGCTGAACGCGATTACGGATGCGACACCGGGCGAAATCCGCCAGGCGGTCGAGGCGGCGAATCTCGACCAACGGGTGCACGTGATCGTGCTGGCGGGTGCAGGCAAGGCGTTCTGCGCAGGTTACGACCTGAAGCAATACGCCGAGCACGATCAGGTGCGCACCTATACGCAGCCGATGCCGTGGGATCCGATGCGCGACTTCGCTTTGATGAAGCGCAATACCGACGACTTCATGGCACTGTGGCGTTCTTACAAACCGACCATCGCGCGCGTGCACGGTTACGCAGCCGCCGGCGGCAGCGACATCGCACTGTGCTGCGATTTCATCGTGATGGCCGCCGATGCGCAGATCGGCTACATGCCCGCGCGCGTCTGGGGCTGCCCGACCACCGCGATGTGGGTGTATCGAATCGGCGCCCAGCGCGCGAAGCAGATGCTGCTGACCGGCGATCTGATCGACGGGCGGACCGCCAAGGATTGGGGACTCGCGGTCGATGCCGTGCCGGCGAAGCAGCTGGACAAGGCCGTGCTGGCACTGGCGCAGCGGATGGCGGGTGTGCCCAGGAACCAGCTCATGATGCAAAAGCTCGTCATCAACCAGGTCTACGAGAACATGGGCTTGGCAAGCACCCAGACGCTTGCCACGCTGTTCGACGGCATCACGCGTCATTCGCCCGAAGGGCTGTGGTTCAAGCGTTACGCGGAAGAGTTCGGCTTCGCCGCGGCAACGGGCTGGCGCGACAGCGGACGCGCGATTCCGCAGCC
>DASQAE010000506.1:0-4021 GCA_035635915.1 Burkholderiaceae bacterium
GCCCCGCCACCGTAGAAAGCGGGTGATGCCCGTGCCCGCCCTCATTGCACCGATACAATCCGCCGCCGGTCTCGAGGTTCACACTCATGACGCTTGCCGTCGTCCGTAGCCGCGGCCTCTCTGGCATGTTCGCGCCCGAGGTCACGGTCGAGGTGCATCTCGCCAACGGCCTGCCCTCGTTCACACTGGTCGGGCTGCCCGACACGGAAGTCAAGGAAGCGCGCGAGCGCGTGCGAGCGGCGCTGCAGAACAACAAGTTCGAGTTCCCCACGCGCCGCATCACGGTCAATCTGGCGCCAGCCGATCTGCCGAAAGAATCGGGCCGCTTCGATCTTCCGATCGCACTCGGGATCCTGGTCGCAAGCGGGCAGTTGAAGGGGCGGGCGCTCGACCGTTTCGAATTCGTCGGCGAACTTTCTCTTACTGGCGAACTGCGTCCCATCCGCGGCTCGCTTGCGATGACGTTTGCGATCACAAAACTGCCGCAGGCCAAGGGACCACGCGGGTTCGTACTGCCGTTCGAAAACGCCGACGAGGCCGCGCTGGTCAGCGGCATCGACGTTTTGCCTGCCAAGAGCCTGATGCAGGTAGTCGAACACCTGGAAGCGGAAGCGGGAAACGCTCAGGCGCCCCGCATCACGCCGCATCTGGCGGCGGTGCGTCTGACACCGCCGGCCTACCCGGACTTTTTTGACGTAAAAGGGCAGCGGCCTGCCAAACGCGCGCTCGAGATTGCGGCAGCGGGCGGCCACAGCGTGTTGATGGTCGGACCGCCGGGCACGGGCAAGACCATGCTCGCCCAGCGTATGCCCGGGATCCTGCCGCCGATGACCACCGACGAGGCGCTCGAATCCGCGGCGGTGCTGTCACTGGTCGGTCAGTTCGCGCCGCAGCGCTGGGCATCGCGCATGTTCCGCGGCCCACATCACACCTCGAGTGCGGTTGCGTTGGTCGGTGGCGGAAATCCACCCATGCCCGGTGAAATCTCGCTCGCACATCACGGCGTGCTGTTCCTGGACGAACTGCCCGAATACGACCGGCGCGTGCTCGAAGTGATGCGCGAGCCGCTCGAGTCGGGCCGCGTCACTATCTCGCGCGCCTCACGCCAGGTCGATTTCCCCGCGCGGTTTCAGCTCGTCGCCGCAATGAATCCGTGTCCCTGCGGTTACTTCGGGCACAAGACAATCCCGTGCCGCTGCACCCCGGACATGGTCGCGCGTTATCAGGATCGCATCAGCGGACCGCTACTCGACCGCATCGACATGCGTATCGAAGTGACCTCGCTGACGGAGGAGGAACTGCTGGAGCTGCCGGACGGCGAGCCGTCGCGCAAGTCGGCGGAGCGGGTGAAGGTTGCGCACCAGCTTGCGCTCGATCGCCAGGGCAAGCCGAACGATCTTCTACAGCCGGGAGAAGTCGAGCGCATCTGCGCGCCCGAAGGCCCGGTCAAGCAGTTGCTGCAAGCAGCCAGTATCAAGCTCGGCTGGTCCGCGCGCGCTTACCACCGGGTGCTGAAGGTCGCGCGCACGGTCGCGGACCTGGAGGCGAACGACGTGCTCACTACGCAACACGTCGCCGAGGCGATCCAGTACCGGCGCGCTCTGCGCGAGAGCTGAGCCGATAGCACTGACCGCGGAGCGTCGCTTGACGCTCCGCGTAGTCGCGCCACCTCAGTTCTTGGTTTGCGCGTCGTGCTTTTGCCGGTAGATGCGCCGGCTCTGCACGTTCTCGCTGTGCTGGATATGCGCCTGCTCGCCAGCGCCGACGTGGCCATCGCGGCCCGCACGCGCTTCGGCCCGATCCACATGCGCCTGACCCGCTTCCAGCCGGCTCGCTTCGCGGTTCGTCAGCTGACCCGATGCCATGCCTTGCTGGATGCGCTTTTCCTGATTGATGTTGCGCTGGACATCGGCCTGCATACGCTGCGACGAAGCCGAATTCGGATTGCCGGTCTGAGCGTCATGCTTTTCGCGCGCGATGTCGCGGCTTGCCTTGTTCTGTGCTGCATTGATGCGCGCGCGTTCGGCAGCGGAAACTTTGCCGTCGCGCAGGGCGCGTGACTCCATCTGGTCGATGTGACCCTGTTCGCGCTGGAGCTTCGCGGCCTCACGTGTTGTGAGCTCGCCGGACTTCAAGCCCTGTTCGATGCGCTGCTCCTGGTTGACGTCGCGCTGGGTGAAGCCCGGCGCACCGTTGGCTTGCGCGAACGCCGGCGCCGCGGCAGCAGCGAGCAGGGTGAAAAGAAGCTTCTTCATCGTGCACTCCCTTGCTGGTTCATAACGGGACAACCCCGTGGCCACATTAACGGCAGCGGCGCGGGAAGGCCCACCGAATAGCGGTAAGAAAGTGCAACGTCTGTAAAACGAATGTGTACCGCGGCTGCTGCGCTGCGACGGTCTCAGAAGTACAGGACCAGGTTCACGCCGACGGAGTTGCCCGAAACGTCGGAGTCCGAGCTGACCGCATTGCCGTCGATCGACTTGACCTTGTACCGCTCGCCGGTCAGACGCAAATTGACCCACATGTAGTCGCCGAACCGGTAGCCGGCTTCGGCCACCGCTCCAACTGTGTCCTCAAAGGTGATCGTCGAGTTGGCGCCGGGGACATCCACTTTCAAGCGCGGGCTGAAGACGAAACGCGGACCAGCGCCGAAGCGCCACCTTGGCACGCCCGTGTAGTAGCCCAGTATCTCGAGCGGATAACGCGAGAAACGCAACGTCCCGTTGGACGCACTCACATCGTCGACGTGATAGTTGAACGTCGACTGCACGGCCACCGGACCACTGGCGGGTTGCCACAGCACCCCGCCACCGAGTTGCACCAACCCACCGGCGCGAATGGTTTGTGTCGATCCGTCGCTGAACGTGGCCGTGGCCAATTTGTCGCCGCCGCCGGTCAACCCGAGGTCGAACGCAAAACGCAGGTCGCGTGACGCTGGCGCTTGCGCCCAGCAATCGGAGGCGGCAAACAGCGCGGCGAGAACGACGCCAGCAGCGAAAAATTTGTTCAAGATTTCTCCTAGGGCACGACCCGATCGATCGTCACGACCACGTCGCGCGCGCCCAGCCCTACCGCCACGGCCTTGCCTTCGAGATCGCCGGCGGATGGATTGGCGCTGCCGGACTTCGACACGCGCGCGTTGACGAGAACGTTCTTGAAATTCGACAAGCGAAACTGCGGCGCCATCGCCAGGGAATCATCGAGCGTGAATTTCGCCGGCAGATCCTTCGCCTGCAGCTTGAATACGGCCAGCGGCATGCGCGGGCCTTCGCTCGCACGCGCAAATACGAACACCGTGTCCGATGGCGCTGCACGCGCGGCCACAGCAGGGTCGAGGCGCACCGTTCCCTGCACGCTCGCCGCTGCACTTGGCGCGGTTGCCGCAGTTGGCGCAGTTGGTGCGGTTGACGCCTTCGGCGCGACCTGGGCCGTTGCTGCCCGTGGGGCATCACCGAGTCCACCGCGCGCGCGCGCCTCCGCGATGCTGCCGGCGATGTTCTTTCCCATCTCGGAATCGCCGGGAAGCTGCGCACTCAGTTTTTCCCAGTATTCGACCGCGCCGCGATAGTCCTTGCGGTCAAAGGCCTCAGTTCCCGCCATCGCCAAGGCCTTGGCCTGAGTGGGATCAAGCTTGAGCGCCAGTTGGACCAGCTCGAGCGGCCTGCCGGAAATCTTGCGTCCGTCGCGCATCGCCAGTGCGTCCGCAAAATCGACAAGCACGCTGGGCTCCTGTGGAACCAGCTTCACCAGCCGTTCGTACGCGCGAACCGCTTCAGGATAACGCTGCAGCACGTAGTAGCTGCGCGCGAGCATCGCCCAGCCGTCGGCATTCTCCGGTTCTTTCTCCAGCCGCTCGGCAAGGCGCGTGAGCATGGTCTCGATGTCTTGCTGCGTCGGCTGCTTCGTATGCTCGACCACGGCAATGCGCGACTGAAGATCCAGGGCACTCGGATCGCCGAGCGCCAGATAAAGCACAACCGCAGCAATGGGAACAACTGCTGCAACCAGCACCGCGGTCACG
>DASQAE010000507.1:0-4301 GCA_035635915.1 Burkholderiaceae bacterium
CTTGCCCAGCGCTGCGCCGATCACCAGTGCCGAAACCGGCACAAAGTTGAGGAACGCCGTTCCGGTAACCGCGCCCAGCGTGCGCACGCCATAGGAGCTGTATCAGCTGAAAACCTTCGTTGCTATTGCACGCGAGGGCAACCTGACGCGGGCCGCGGAAAGCGTGTCCACCAGCGCGCCCGCGGTCAGCGCGCAACTGAAGGCGCTGGAGGACGAACTGGGCGTCAAGCTGTTCGACCGCACGTCGCGCGGCATGACGCCGACCGCCGCCGGGCGCAGCCCGCTCGACGAAGCGGAACGCACGCTGGCCTCGGCGACGCGTATCCGCTCCGCGGCCGAACAGATCCGCGGCGCGGCGCAGGGCGCGGTGCGTTTCGGCACGGTTGCCGATCCGGTGGCGATGCGCCTGGGCGAGGTCCTGGTCAGGCTGGCCGAGCGCCACCCGCAGCTGACTCTGCAATTGCGCCAGGGACTCGCGTACCAGACGATCGACGCGATGCTGCGCGGCGAACTCGACTGTGCGTACGTGATGAGCGATCGCGAGCAGCTTGAAGGGTTGTCGCTGCATCGGCTCGGCCCAGTCGATCTTGTCGTAGCACTTCCCGTTTCTCTGGCCGACGCGAACCCCGAGCTCACGCTGCAGCAGCTGACCAGCTTGCCGTGGGTCGGCACGGCGAAGTGGTGCGCGCTGCGTAATCACGTCGACGCGTTGTTCGCGGCGGCAGGGCGTGAGTTCCGCGAAGGGCCGATGGCGGAGGGCGAGAGCATCCTGCGCAGCATGATCGCCAGCGGCATTGGCGCAGGAATTCTGCGACTCGACCAGGCGGTGCAGGCGGAGCGCAACGGCGAGCTCAGGGTATGGAACGGATGGCGTGCGCACTCGTGGTTGTGCTGGATCGAACCGGCGCAAGCAAAACGCTCCGACGCAATCGATGCCGTGCGAATGGCTGTCCTGGAGGCGTGGGCGCTTAGCTAGGCCGCGGTTTGCTTAACGCGCACTCGTGAAGGGGACATCACGCGGGCCATCACGTGTGCACGTAACACGCGCTGTCACGTTGTCGCTTCGCGTCACGCACACTTGTCATTGCGTAGGCAAAGCGATTGCGCAATGGTCCCCGGGTCTGAAATTTCAGTCGCCACAGAGCGCCGACCGCGGAGGAACCATCATGGACGTTCTGCGCCGTCGACTCCTGCAATCCTCGGTTGTGGGAGTTGGAGCGGAAATCGGATCAGCCCTCGCCGGATTGCCGGCACACGCACAACAGAAGATTGTTTCTACGCAGGACATCGGTCTGCCGCCTCTGCCCGAGGGCGCGGCGGAACAACAGACGCTCGAGGCGCTCAATGGCAAGGTGCCGCTGATCCGCCGTACGGTGCGCCCGCCCAACTATGAGACCCCGGTCCAGTACCTGGACGAGGTCTTTACGCCCGCACGCGCATTCTTCGTGCGTTATCACCTCGCCAACATTCCGGAAGTGGAGGCGCGCAACTGGCGCTTGCAGGTTGGCGGCGAGGGCGCGGCCAACACGGCCGACTATTCGCTCGACGATCTGAAGCGCAGCTTCGAGGTGGTCGAGGTCGCGGCGGTCTGCCAATGCTCGGGCAATCGCCGTGGCCTGTTCCAGCCGCACGTCCCAGGCGTCCAGTGGGGCGTTGGCGCGATGGGCAATGCGCGTTGGCGCGGGGTGCGCCTGCGCGATGTGCTCAACAAGGCCGGCCTCAAGAAAGAAGCGATCGAAGTAAGTTTTGCCGGCGCCGACAGCGCGCCGCTGGAGGCGACGCCGAAGTTCGTCAAGAGCATCCCGACCTGGAAGGCGATCGATCCCGACACGCTGATCGCGTTCGAGATGAACGGCCAAGCGCTGCCGCATTGGAACGGTTATCCGGCACGCATCGTCGTGCCCGGCTGGACCGGCACCTACTGGATGAAACACGTGACGATGGTGCGCGCACTGCTCGCGCCCGAATCCAATTTCTGGATGAAGGCCGCCTATCGGATCCCGATCGGCCGGTTTCCGGCGGTCGATCGTTTTGTGTCGCAAGAGACCGAGGCCAACACACCCATCACCGGCAACGTGGTCAATTCCCTGATCACCAACGTGCGCAGCGGGCAGCGCTGGACACGCGGCACGCCGGTCGAGGTGCGTGGCCTCGCGTGGGACGACGGCCGCGGCATCGCCGCGGTCGATGTGAGCATCGACGGCGGTTGGACGTGGGCGCGTGCGAAGCTCGGGTCCGACGACGGTCGTTATTCGGCGCGCCGATTCACGGCGACGGTGCGGCCCATGGCCACGCGTGCAACAGCGATTGTTGTGGCTCGCGCCACCAATCGTGCCGGCACCACCCAAGTGTTTGACACCATCGCCAACCCGGCCGGTTATCACAACAACGCCATGCAGCGGATCACCGTGCGGCTCGTGTGAAGGAGACCAACGCGATGAAACCCGTGCTCTCACTCATTTTGCTGTGTGCGACGGCGCTGGTCGCGCCAGCGACCCACGCGCAAGAGGCGAAGTTGAAGTTGAAAGACGGCGCCGCGCGCGACAAGGTGATGGTCAATTGCAGCGTGTGCCATAGCATCGACTACATCGGCATGAACTCGCCGTTTCTCGACCGCGCTGGTTGGGAGGGTTCGGTGAACAAGATGATCAAGGTTTTCGGTGCCCCGATCGCGGCCGAGGATGTATCCGCGATCGTGGGCTACCTGGCCGAGAACTATGGTCGCAAGCCGGAAACGGGTGGCAAGAAGTAGCAAAGCCGCGAACGCGCACGGGTTGAACTGCGTCCAAGCGGCCGATGTCGAGTCGGAGGCGCCGCAGGCGTCAAGTGGAGCGAGATGGTGAAAGGCCTGCTCAAATTTTGGACGGCCGCCGCGTTGGCGCTGCTCGTGGCGTATCCCGCGTCTGCGGCAACCGGAGGCGGCACGACCGCGCGGGTGCTGGTTTCAATGGACCCCGCCGATGAAGGCGCGGGGTTGCTCCCGATCATGGTGTCGTCGCGCGAGCTGTCGGGGTTCCTCTCCGGCCCGGCAGTAATTCTTCCTTCGCTCGATCTGCGCGACGCGATGCGTGCTTCCCGCACCCAGGAAAACGACGTCATCGTTGCGCCAGCCCACGTCACCGCGTCCGCGATTGCGCACGGATATGAGCTTGTTGCGGTAAGCGGCGGCGAAGAGCGTTACGTGCTGGTGGCTGAAACCGACATCATGAACGTCGCTGGGCTCAAGGATCGCACCGTCTACTTTCCACTGGAGGATTCGCTGCGCAGTTACGTCGGGCGAAGCCTGATCACCTCCGGCGGAATTCCGCTGCGCGCCGTGCGGGTGCGCTACGCAGAAAGCAGCATCGCCGGCCTGATGTCGCTTGGCGGTCAGCGGGTCCAGGCCACCGTGGCCGAAGAAGGCGAGTGGAAGAAGTGGGAGGAGGCGAATCCAGGCAAGTCGAAGGTGCTCGCCACGTCGCGCGGTTTGCCGGCAGGCTTTGGCGTTACCGTGCGCGCGTCGGCGTCCCCGGCACTGAAGAAGGCGGTGCTGCAATGGGTCACTACGACACCCAACATCCTTCCGGGGGTGCGGCGGTTTCGCGCCGCCGCTAATGCGGGACCGTTCGACTATGTCGCCAGCCTTGGCATCTTCACACCGAACGAACTCGAGGGCGTCAAGCGGGTGACGGCGGCGCAAGCGCTGGAACTTGCCAGTCGCGGCGCGCAGTTGATCGACGTGCGCACCGAGCGCGAATTCAACGCGCGGCACGCGCGTGGTGCGGTGCTGGTGCCTTACGCCGAGAAAAGCTACAAGGAGCCCCAGTTCGACGGTGCGCTCGATTCCTTTCCCGGCCTGACCAAGCTCGACAAGGATCGGCCCATTGTCTTCATGTGCAATGGGCCCGAATGCTGGAAATCGTACAAAGCGAGCCACGCGGCGCATGCATCGGGATTCCGCGATGTGTACTGGTTGCGCGGCGGCGTGCCGGAATGGGCGAAGAGCGACCTTCCGACCGAGCCTTGAACACAAAGCAGTCCGCGGCTCGGCAATCCTTGCATCTCGCAGCAACCTGAACTTCGAGCGCTGCGCTGCTTCAGCTTTGACAGGCCGTCGACGATCTTGCGCTTGTTCGGAAACGGGCCGACGGGGTTGAACCCGTGGCAGATATACCCGTTCGACTTGCCCCGGCGCATCAACTCGAACGCTTGCAGGATGTCGTCGAGCTTGTCGATCTTCGGCAGGTAGTGACACGCCCAGGAGTTGTCCGCCGTGGCGGCCTTGCCCCACCAGGCTTTCTGCAGCCTGACTCTTTCTGAGC
>DASQAE010000508.1:0-3150 GCA_035635915.1 Burkholderiaceae bacterium
GCGCAGGCTGACCAGGCGCGGACTTGCCAGTTCGACGTTGTCGTTTTCCTCGAAATGGGTGAGCCGCTCGGCGAAGAGCTTGTTGCGCGCTATCCCATGGGCGTCGAACTGCGTGATCACAACGCGTTCGACCACGACATCGGGCGTGCCGGGCGCCGGGATTGGAGCGCCGCGCGGGATTCGCATCATGCGCGAATACCAGTAGCTCGTGCCGACAACGATGGTAAGGAGAATGATCGCGGCCAGCGGAGCGATGCGGTCACGCATAAGAACCTCCGCCGTGCCGCGCCAATAGCATCTCGAAGCGACCCTGCGCCTGCAACACGAACTCCGCGACTTCGCGCACGGCGCCACGGCCGCCCGCCGCTCTCGAGACCCAGTGCACAGCCGAACGCACCTCAGGCACCGCGTCCGCCACCGTTGCCGCAAAACCAACCCGCGCAAGTACTGCAAGATCGGGCCAATCGTCACCGACGTAGCCGCAGCGCAGCGCGTTCACGCCGGTATCGTTCAGCAGGTGCTCGAGGCCGGCCACCTTGTCGCTCGCGCCTTGCAAAACACGTTGGACGCCGAGTTCGCGTGCACGCACCGCCACTATCTCGGACTGGCGCGCAGTGAGTATCGCTACCTCGATCCCGCCCTCACGCAGCAGCTTGATGCCGTGACCGTCGCGCACGTCGAAGGCCTTCATCGCCTCGCCGCTCGGGCCGTAGTAAAGGCGCCCGTCGGTCAGCACGCCGTCGACGTCGAGAATCATCAGGCGAACCTGTGCGGCGCGCTCGACCGCAGTCATAGGATCTTGGCCGCCATGAGATCGTGCAGGTGCAGCGCGCCGACGAGGTGGGTGCCTTCAACCACGAGCAATTGGTTGCGCAACGTGCTGTCGAGCAGGCGTGCCGCCTCGGCTGCGAGCGCATCCGGGCCTATCGACAACGGCTTGCGCGTCATCACGTCCGCGACGCGCAAGCTACGCACGTCGCCTACCCGTTCCAGTAGACGGCGCAAGTCGCCTTCCGTGAAGATGCCGGCGGCGCGTCCATCTTCGTCGACCACCGCGGTCATACCGATCTTCTTGGCCGTGATCTCGTGTACCGCGTCCATCACGCTCGCGGTAAGCGGCACGCGCGGCATGGCATCCCCGGTGCGCATGATGTCGCTCACTCGCGTAAGCAGGCGTCGGCCGAGGGCACCTCCCGGGTGCGACCGCGCGAAGTCATCACTCGAAAATCCGCGCGCGTCCAGGCAGGCGATTGCGAGCGCGTCGCCCATTGCCAGCATGGCGGTCGTCGAGGACGTCGGCGCCAGATTGAGCGGGCAAGCTTCCTTCTCCACGTAGACGTTCAGGTGCACGTCGGCGTGGCGCGCGAGCGAGGAGGCGCCGTTGCCGGTGAGCGCGATCATCGGCATTCCCTCGCGCTTGATCACCGGAACGATCGTCAGCAGCTCCGCCGTCTCGCCCGAATAGGACATGCCGATGAACACGTCGCGCGGCGTAACCATGCCGAGGTCGCCGTGTGCTGCTTCGGCTGCGTGCACGAACAGCGCCGGGGTTCCGGTCGAAGCCAGCGTCGCCGCGATCTTGCGACCGATGTGTCCGCTCTTTCCGACGCCGCTTACGACCACGCGACCAGTGCAGCCGAGCAAGAGCTCGACGGCACGCTGGAAATCGGCATCGATCCGATCGACCAACGCCGCTACCGAATGGGCTTCGATGCGCAGAACCTCGCGCGCAAGGGCGAGCGCCGAGGCGCGGGAGTGCTGAGCAGTAATGGGCATGAAGTTTTTTGCACCCGGCTGAACAGGCCTCGCTCAGACGTGCCACGCGAGGTCGACCCGGATGTCTCTCGATGATACCCTCGCGGCGCCGCTACTGGCACGAGATTTGCCTTCCGAAGCCGCTTTTCGAGGTGCGCGCAAGGATCGAAAGCATGGCGACCGGCCTCGAACTCACCCTTCTGCTGCTCGCGGCATCGGTCTTTGCGGTCGTCCTGTTCCGCTCGATCAACCTGCCTCCGATGCTGGGTTACCTTGCGGTCGGCATCCTGATTGGACCACACGCTCTCGGCCTGGTGCCCGACCTGCGTGAGACGCGTTACCTCGCCGAATTCGGCGTCGTTTTCCTGATGTTCTCGATCGGACTCGAGTTCTCGCTGCCCAAGCTCAAGAGCATGCGGCGCATCGTGTTCGGCCTTGGGTTGGCACAGGTGCTCGCGACCGTAGGCTCCGTGATGGCGGTCGGTTATCTCGTGCACCGCTACCTGCTGGACCGGTTCGACATCTCGCTTGCCGGTGCATTTGCGCTCGGTGGCGCGCTCGCAATGTCGTCGACCGCAATCGTGCTCAAGTTGCTGGCGGAACGGATGGAACTCGAGACCGAGCACGGCAAGCGCATCGTCGGTGTGCTGCTGTTCCAGGATCTGGCGGTGGTGCCACTGCTCGTGATCGTCCCGGCGTTGGCGACCGAACCCGAAAACATCGGGACTGCGCTTGGTATCGCGTTTCTCAAGGCGGCGGCGCTGCTGTTGCTGCTGCTGGTCGGTGGCAAATGGTTGCTGCGGCGCTGGTTCTACCTGGTCGCGCGACGCAAGTCGCAGGAGCTTTTTACCCTCAACGTGTTGCTGGTTACGCTGCTGTTGGCGTGGTTGACCGCCAAGGCCGGACTGTCACTCGCTCTTGGTGCGTTCATTGCCGGCATGCTGATCTCCGAGACCGAATACCGGCACCGGGTCGAAGACGACATCAAGCCGTTCCGTGAAGTCCTGTTGGGCTTGTTCTTCGTCACGATCGGCATGCTGCTCAACGTGCGGGTGGTGGTCGAGCAGTTCGGCTGGGTCGTGCTCGCGCTGCTGCTACCCACCGGCTTCAAGTTCCTGCTCATCGTCGGTCTGGCGCGCCTGCTCGATGCGGGTACCGGCACCGCGATTCGCGTCGCGCTGCCGCTCGCCGCGGCAGGTGAATTCGGCTTCGTGCTGCTGAACCAGGCGGGTGGCCTCAGCCTGTTGCCGCAGGAGATCATGCAGGTCGTGCTCGCTGCGATGTTGCTATCAATGCTGGCGACGCCGTTCCTGATGCAGTACGCGGACCGCATCGCGCTGCGTTTTGTCTCTTCGGAGTGGATGCAGCGCGCGCTTGCCTTGCACAAGATCGCTG
>DASQAE010000509.1:0-4489 GCA_035635915.1 Burkholderiaceae bacterium
CGAGTGGCGCGACGAGAACTACGGATATCCGCGTGGCCACCCGGACAGTCACCTGGCGCTCGATCTGCGCGACAACGGGCGCTGGGCGCTGAAGGTGAGAGTCGCGGCGCCCACGCCGGTACGCGAGTTGCACCCACCGCACACGCCGCTGAGCGAGAGCGTGATCTATGAGTTGCACGTCAAGGGCTTTACCCGGTTGAACGCCGAGGTTCCGGCGCCGCTACGCGGGACCTACGCCGGGCTGGCACATCCTGCTGCGGTGGACTACCTGAAGCGGCTTGGCGTCACTGCATTGTCGTTATTGCCCGTCCACTATTCGGTGAGCGAGCCGCACCTGGTCGAACGCGGGCTCGTCAACTACTGGGGCTACAACACGGTTGGGTTTTTTGCACCCGACGCGCGACTGTCGAGCACGCCGCTCGATCCGACCGCAACCCGTGCCGAGTTCCGCGCCATGGCCGACGCCCTGCACGCTGCCGGAATCGAGGTCCTGCTCGATGTCGTCTACAACCACTCTGCCGAGGGCAACGAGTCCGGTCCAACGTTGTCCTTTCGCGGTCTGGACAATGCCGCCTGGTACCGGCTGGCGCCGGATGATCGCAGCCGCTATGAAAACTTCACCGGCTGCGGCAATACGCTGAACATCGCGCATCCGCGCGTCACGCAGTTCGTGCTCGACAGCTTGCGCTATTGGGCCGGCGAAATGGGCGTCGACGGTTTCCGCTTCGATCTTGCCCCGGTGCTCGGCCGCACCGCGCAGCACTTCGACGCTCACGCACCATTTTTTTCCGCACTCGAGCAGGACCCGCTGCTGGCGCGCGTCAAGCTGATCGCCGAACCATGGGACGTTGGACCGCACGGGTATCAGCTCGGCCGCTTTCCCGGCCGCTTCGCCGAGTGGAACGATCGGATTCGCGATGGGACACGCTTGTTCTGGCTCTCGCGCGGCGTCGATCGCGGCGAGTTCGCGCGCCGCGTCGCCGCCTCCAGCGATCGGTTTCACCATGGCCCGCGCCGGCCGTCGGCTTCGGTCAATTTTGTCGCCGCACACGACGGTTTCACGGTGAACGACGTAGTCAGTTATGCGCACCGGCACAACCACGCCAATGGCGAGAACAACCGCGACGGCCATCACGCGAACTTCAGCATCAACTGCGGCGTCGAGGGACCGTCGAATGATCCGAAGGTGCTTGTGCAGCGGGCGCGCTTTAGACGCGCGCTGCTGGCAACCGTGCTGCTTGCACAAGGCACGCCGATGCTTCTGGCCGGAGATGAACTCGGACGCACCCAGCGCGGCAACAACAACGCATATTGTCAGGACAACGAAACAAGTTGGATCGACTGGGCCCACGCCGACAAGTCGTTGCTCGACTTCACGACTCAGCTGATCGCCGCGCGGCGCGAAATCGTCGCTTTGCGCCAGGACCACTGGTTGTCGGACATAACACGCGCGGGTCGTCGTGATGTCGAATGGCTCGCTCCGAACGGCCACGCGATGACCGTCGACGACTGGCACGACACCTCGCACCACGCATTCGGTGTGCTGCTGTCGCCCGTCGCTGCGCCGGCAGCGCTGCTCCTGTTTAATGCCGCGGGCGGCGCGGTGGAGTTCGCGCTGCCTTCCGGCAGTTGGCAGCGACGCGTCGACACCGCAACTGAAGGCAAACCCGATCCAGCGCCGACAACGGGTGCAGTCGCCGTCGCGCCGCACAGTTTGCAGTTGCTGCTCGCCTTGCCACGTCCAACCTGAGGGTTGCCATCATGACGCTCGATCAACGCCTCTGCGGCATCCTGCTGCACCCGACCTCGTTGCCCGGCCCGCACGGCAGTGGCGACTTCGGCCCGGCCGCCTATCACTTCGTCGATTGGCTCGCCGCCAGTGCGCAAAGCGTGTGGCAGCTCTTGCCTCTCACTCCGATCGGCCCAGGCAACTCGCCATACGCGAGCGTCTCCGCTTTCGCCGGCTCGCCGCTTCTGGTCGCGCTCGAGCCGCTGCTGGAACGTGGCTGGCTGCCGTCGATCGAGACCGCCGCGAGCGCCGCCGACCCTCAAGCCGTGGGGCGTTTGGATTTCGACCGGGTCGTGCCACAGCGCATGCAGGCGTTGCGCCGTGCGGCCGATGGTTTTTTTGCGCGCGCGGCGGCCGCCGAACGCACCGACTTCGAAGCGTTTTGCCGCAGCGAAGCGCAATGGCTAGACGACTATGCGCTTTTTATGGCGCTCGATACGGACTATCGCGCGCACGGCATCTGGAGTTGGACCCAGTGGGATGAAGCGCTCGCGCGCCGCGCGCCAAAGGCGCTGGCGGAGGCCGCTGCGCGCCACGCTCAGGCGATCGCGTTCTGGAAATTCGTCCAGTGGTGTTTCTTTACCCAATGGAGAGCACTGAAACGCTACGCCAACGACAAGGGCATTCGCATCATCGGCGATCTGCCGATTTTTATTGCCCATCATTCCGCCGACTGCTGGGCCCGCCCCGACCTGTTCCGCCTCGACGAGCGTGGCGAACCACTGGTGGTCGCGGGTGTGCCGCCGGACTACTTCTCGCCCACCGGGCAACGCTGGGGCAATCCGCTGTATGCGTGGGAGAAAATGGCGCAGGACGGGTTTGCGTGGTGGATTGCCCGCGCGCGCCACGAACTCGCGCGCGCCGATCTGGTACGCCTGGATCACTTCCGCGGTTTTGCCGCCTACTGGGAGATCCCGGTCTCCTGCCCGACTGCGGTCGAGGGCCGCTGGGTGCCCGCGCCCGGCGTTGCGTTGTTCGACGCGTTACGCGCCGCGCTCGGCGACCTGCCGGTGATCGCTGAGGACCTGGGCGTGATCACACCCGACGTCGAGGCGCTGCGCGACCGATACGGCCTGCCTGGGATGAAGATCCTGCAATTCGCGTTCGGCGGCGACGCCACGCATACAT
Organism: Burkholderiaceae bacterium; assembly: GCA_035635915.1. GTDB lineage: Bacteria > Pseudomonadota > Gammaproteobacteria > Burkholderiales > Burkholderiaceae_F > JAKANT01. The sequence continues at coordinate 2,918 of DASQAE010000509.1, forward strand.
TTCTGCCGCATAACTATGGCCGCAATTGCGCCGTCTACACGGGCACGCATGACAACGACACGGTGCTTGGTTGGTACGCTACAGCCACCGAGCGCGAGCGTGCTTACGCGCGTTTTTACCTCGACGCCGAAGCCGATACGTTGCATTGGGCCATGATTCGTGCCGCGTATGCGTCGGTTGCGCGCATCGCCGTGGCGCAGATGCAGGACGTGCTTGGCCTCGGTTCCGAGCATCGGATGAACACACCGGCACGCCTGGATTGCTGGACCTGGCGCTTCGATTGGGATCAGGTTGGACCACGCCCAGCCGAACGGCTGGCGCAGCTTGCAGCCGCCTACGGCCGCGGCCCGATCGAGCGCCTGAACCTGCCCGCCTATCCTGCTGGCGCAGCGCGGCCCTGAACCCGCGAATCAGACACAACAAGGAGACAACTGATGTTTTCGTTCCGGCTTCGCAGCTCGTCCGCTGCCCTGCTGATCGTGATTTGCGGCAGCGTGCACGCGCAAAGCGACCCCGGCGTTCCACGCGGCGGCCAGCCGGTGCAGATCGCGAAGGATTCGGCCGTCGGCAACGTTGTCGCCAAGGTCTACGACGGTCGTGCGGCTTACGTGCGCATCGAAACCAGAGAGCGCAACGCACCACTAAACCAGCACCCCGTGGCGATTGAGCCAACCGCGCTAAGAGCGCTGCTCACGCGCGTGCAGTTACCGGACAGCGGCAACGAGCCGCTCTTTGACGCGGCCGAACTCGATGAAATCGTTGCGCCGCTCACCCTGGCGTTGGCGCGGGTGTTGCCGGAGCAGGATGTGAGTTTTGCGGTCAGCGGGCAGCACGGCATGCTTGGAGCCCTGATACCGCGCTCGGCGACTACCGTGCGCGTTTTCTTTGCCGAGGGCCGCATGAACCTCATCTTTGGTCTCGTGCGCCAGGACTGGGAAAGCCGGTTTCGCGCGACCGGTTATGTGATCCCGTTCGAGCCAGGCAAGCGAGGGTCGGTCGTGGATCGCAACGTGCGGGTTGCTGCCACGGGCGGGGCGGTCGCTCGACGCGCCGACTGGGTGGTGCTGGATCCGTTGGCCCCGCCGGTGGTTGCTTCGCCGGCAGAATCCACGCCGACGCCCGCAGTCGTGATCCCGAGTGCCGCCGTAGTGCCGAGCCCCGCCCCGGCAGCCACCCCAACTGCGCCCGCAGCGCCAGCGGCCCCAAGCGCGCCCGCGCCTGCCGACAGCGACGCCATCTACCGCCAGGTCGCCGAACGCCTGAAGGCGTTGCAAAAGCTGCGCGATACAGGCGTGATCACGGAAGAGGAGTATCAACAAAAGCGGCGCGAGATACTCAAAGCGTTATAAGGGGGCCTCCCCTACGAGCGAGCCATGGAGGACGGACCATGCCGCAAAGCACGATTGCCCAAACCCAATTGACACGCCGCGCCATGGCGCTGGTGCTCGCTGGAGGCCGTGGCAGCCGCTTGCGGCAGCTGACTGACCGCCGCTCAAAGCCGGCGGTTTACTTCGGCGGCAAGTTCCGCATCATCGATTTCACGCTCTCCAACTGCCTGAACTCGAACATCCG
>DASQAE010000510.1:0-2247 GCA_035635915.1 Burkholderiaceae bacterium
AACTCGGCGAGCGGTCGGTGCTCGCGCTCAAGCAGGACGTACGACTGCTGAACGACAACGTCGTCGAATACTGCCTTGCGCGACCCCTGCGCACGCTGATCCCGCGGCGCGAACTGGAGGCCGATTCGATCCGCTGGTTCCTGCCGCACTTGTCGTCGCAGTACTTCGCGGCGCCGGTGGAAGAAGCGCTCAAGCGGGTCGGTCTGCCGATTCCGCGCGCACGCTGGTTCAGCAATCTGGAGACGCGCGGCAACACCGGTTCTGCGTCCATGTACCTGATGGTGCACGATCTCTACGGCAGCGGACGCCTGCAACGCGGCGACCGCATGCTTTGCATGGTGCCGGAGTCCGGCCGCTTCTCTACCGGCTTCATGCATCTCACGGTGGTGTGATGCGGGTCGAAGACGTTCCGCAGGAAGGCAACGCCACCCTGGATGGTCAACGCAAGGGCATGTATGCGGTCGGCAAGGACGGCCGCATCGCGCTGGTTCCAAGCCGCGGCTGGGAAGCGGAAGAACTCGTGACGACGGCGGCGGTGGAGCACTTCGAAACATTGGCGCAAGAAGCGCTGCAGCGAGTGCGCACCGGCGCAGCGGGCGCGCTCGAGTACTTCATGTACGCACGCAGGCTCGATCCGCCGACGCTTGCGCAAGCGTCCGGCGTATGGCGCTGGCGCCTGAAGCGTCATCTGCGCCAGCCGTTCGCAAGCATCCCAGAGCAGCTGCAGCAGCGTTACGCCGCAGTGCTGGGAATTCCACGCGCGCAGCTGCTCGAATTCCGGGCCGAAAAGACCGACGCCTGAGTTGTCATGGGCGCGGCGATCCCGTTCCAGCATCAGCAGTCGGCGCACTGCGAAAGCGGTGTTGTGGCGGGCTTGTTGCGCGGCCAGGGTTTTCCGCTTTCGGAAGCGATGGTGTTCGGGCTCGGCGCAGCGATCGCGTTTGCCTATCTCGGCATCGTCAAGATCAACGAGATGCCGTTGATCTCGTATCGCATGCCGCCGCGTTTCATCCTGCGCCGGCTACGCAAACTGCTGCATCTGCCTCTGCGCGTCGAGAAGTTTCGTTCTCCGGACGAGGGTGAACGCCGGCTCGACGAACTGGTAGCGCGCGGCACGCTGGTTGGTGTGCAATCGTCGGTGTTTTTCCTGCCGTACATCCCGGTCAACATGCGCTTTCATTTCAACGCCCATAACCTGCTCGTTTACGGACGCGAAGGCGACGAGTACCTGATCAGCGATCCCGTGTTCGAAGCGCCGACGCGCAGCAGCGTGCCGGACCTGACCCAGGCGCGATTCGCGCGCGGCGTGCTGGCCCCCAAAGGATTGTTGTACTACGTCGACGGGCCGATCGTCGCCACCGATGTCGCGCGACTGATCCCTGGTGCTTTGAAGAGCGCATGCCGCGTCATGCTGCAACCGTTGCTGCCGTTCATCGGCGTACGCGGCATCCGCCTTCTCGCGCGCAAGGTGCACAAGGTCACGCGCAATGCGCCGCTTCCGTTCGCACAACGCTACGTCGGTCACGTGGTGCGCATGCAGGAAGAGATCGGCACCGGCGGCGGTGGTTTCCGTTTCCTCTACGGCGCGTTCCTGCAGGAGGCGGGCACGTTGCTCGGCAACACAAGCTTGCAATCGCTCGCCTTGGACATGGTGGCCATCGGCGATCTGTGGCGCGATTTTGCGTACGACGCGGCGCGCATGAGCAAGGGACGGCTGGCGCTCGACGGCGCGCTGCTCGCATCGCAACTCAACAACATCGCCGAGCGCGAAGCGGCACTGTTTCGCGCTGTGCGCGCGGTGTCGCGCGGGTGACAAAGGTGCATGCCCTTGCGGTAAAAAAATTCTAGGCAAGGCGCTGCAGGCGGCCCACGCCCAGCGCGAGAGTGATCGCGCCGAACGCGACCAGCGTCAGCGAACCAAGAGCGACTTCGGCGACCCCGGCCTGGCGCGCGAACACGTCGACAAACGCATCCAGGCCCCAGCCCATCGGCGATAGTTTGGTGATCGATTGCATCGCCGCCGGCATGACCTGCTTCGGCACCATGATTCCACCGAGCGCGCCCAGGATGATGTTGGCGCCGCCGGCACCGATCGTCGCCTGTTCGGCGGTGCGTGCAAGGCTGGCAACGAGCAACGCCAGGCCGAGCGCAGCAAAGCTGGTCGCGCTTGCGACCAGCAGCAACGCAGCCAGGTTGACCGCCAGCGACAGCGCATCGCCGCCGACCAGGGGAACGATCCATCGCCCA
>DASQAE010000511.1:0-1857 GCA_035635915.1 Burkholderiaceae bacterium
CCGCAGCGGTGACATGATTCTGAGAACAAATCGGCCCGTGCGACGATAGTCGCCAAGAGATCGAGCCGAGGTCAAGAGGAGGCTGAGCGGCGAACGCCCAGATCGGGCGCGCCTGCGAGACGTAGTCAGCGTACGGAAGCGCTGGCCGCCACCTCAGACGGCGGGTTTGCCTGCGTGCGCCCTTCGATCTGTCCGGCATAGAGGATGAATTTGAACGGGCTGAACTCTTGATACTTCTCCATCAGTTTCAGATGCACGAGTTCGCGCTGCGCCTGCAGCCGCTCACTCTTGGCGACGCGAGGTTGCGCCCAGCGCAGCGTCTCGGCAGCGAGCTCGTGTTTGCCGTCGGCGATCAAACAATCGATGGCCGAAACAAGCTGCGTCTCGGATACCTTCAGGTAGTCGGCCAGCAGTTCGCCGCGATCGGCGTTGGTCAAAGCGTCGAGCCCATGCAGGCCGTTGCTCCAGTACCCGCTGTTCTGATCGAACAGGCGATTGATCACGTTCTCCCGCAGCACCAGATACGCAAGATGCACGTTCGAGCCGCTGCGCTCGAACCCGGGCGGTATCAAATTTGCGGCATGGATCGCGCCGCGCTCGGTTCCGTTGCGCATCGCGAGCAGGACCTGCGCGCGCAGCCACACGAGCTTTTCGCGCAAGTCGTCGAGCATGGCGGTCGACGCGAAGATGCGCGTCAAGGGCTCGTGCCCATGCAGCAGCAGCCGCGGCTTGAGCGCATGCACCTGCTCGATCGCGGCCAGCATGCCGTCGAGACTGCCTTCTTCGACGAACGGCGCCCCGAGATACGGCATCAGGATGTCGCCCACAAAAAGCACACCTTGATCGGGCATGTGAATGAGCATCGCATCGTCGGTTTCGCCACCGCGCGTGGGCAGCAGCTCGAATCGGGTGCCACCGACGACCAATTCGGTCGCACGCTCGACGGTCGTGTCCGCGTGGTAACTCAGCACATCGGCCAGGTTGAAGCGCGTGCCGAAGAACTGGCGCATGGTGGCCGGGTTGGCGCTTGCGTCGAGCGCGAGTTCGTCCTTGAAGTTGGCGCGGCCAACAAAACGCGGCGCCGAAGCAAGGCTGCGGAAATAACTGTGGCCGCCGACATGATCCCAATGCGCGTGGGTCACGAATACCGTGGTCAACGGCGGCAAGGAGGGAATGGCGGCCAGCAGCGCTTCGAATGCAGCGCGCGCGGAATCGGGGCGCGTGCCGGCATCGATGGCGATCAACTCGCGTCGGTTGGCGGAAACGATGAAGTAGTACTCGGTGAATTCGAACCCGGAGAGAACGTAGACCGTGCCGGGAACGACCTCGGTCACGGTGCGCGCTGAAAACACGTGCCCGCTTGCCGCATGCTCGGCGAACGGCGTGGTGAATGTCGCAGGTTTTTTCTCGGCCGTGAACCCGCTGCGCGCGTGATACCGCCGCGCAGCGGCTTCCTCACCGCGCGCGCGATGCAGATCCGCAAGCGCGAAATAGACCTCGCGTAACCACGCTGGATGCGGCGCCTTGTCTGCGTGCGCTTCGCACCAGCTCAGGTCTTTCAGCGCGTTGTCCCGTTCGCCAAAAATCCCCGGCAGACGGGAACGCACCACGCCCGACATCCAGCGCACGATAAAGACCTCGCCATGCGTGAGCTGCTGCGCCCGGTCGAGCATCGCCACCGTATCGCGCACCCAGCCGATGCGGCTGAAGAGAGAGACGTCGTTCGCATATCCGGCACGCAACGAAGCCAATGCGATCAGGTAAAGCGCCCGCTGCGTGTCATTGAGTCCAGCGTCAAAACGCTGCATCACGCCGCTGAAGAATTCGATCCCGTCCGCATAACGCCCGGCGTTGGCG
>DASQAE010000512.1:0-2796 GCA_035635915.1 Burkholderiaceae bacterium
GAACGAAGATGCGAAAGCGTGGGCGTCAGGTGCCGGCGGCATTTCCTTTGAGCTGGTTGCGGCTGGTGGCCGCGCCGCAAGGATGGCATCGGCCAGCGCTCCAGCGCCCCCTTGCACCATCGCATGCTCACCGAGGCGGAAATATTCGAGCATGCTCATCGGCCGCACCCAGGTCGCATTGCGGCAGGACGCTGGCAGCTTGTCTGGACCGGTGTCGCCCAGGTACCGGTTGTAACCCGCGACGTAACCGCGCGCCATCTCCTGCGCCTCGTGGCTCATCTGGCTGTACGCACGCACCAGCTTTGCGTCGTCCATGTGGGCGCGGATGAAGAGATCGATCTGTTCGTTTGGCAGCGTGCGCAAGCCGAGCCGCCCGGTCGCCGTGGGGCCGAAATAACGCGATCGTTCACCGCGCACGGTAACCAGATGGTCGGCGGTCTGGCAGACGTTGTCTTGCGCGTGCGCGTAGGCGACGCCATACGCGAGGCTTTCGTAGTCGCCGGCGCGAATGTGCGCGACGCCATGCGCAGTGCGTTGGATCTCGACGAAACGCGGCCCTGATGGGACCGATGTGCAGCCAACAAGTCCCGCCGCAGCGAACGTTGCAAGCACACAAAGCGCGCGTAACCGCGGCAAGCCGGTTGGCCAAATCATGACTGGGATCTCCCGAACGATCGGACGAGCGCATCCGGCGGCGCAGGGTCGTTTGTTCTTCGTCCGCCGGACACGGCGCACGCGCAAAACTGCTGCGAATGCCCGGGCCGAACTTTACGCAAACGCGGCGATCCGTGCAGCCCCTTAGGCCGCACTCGGCGCTGACCTTCCGTTACATGCCTTCGGTCGAAGATTTGTTGCCTATTGTCGATTTGTCGTATTGCTGCCTCCCGGGCCGCCCGTACACTGCCTCGCCCGTGTCAGGCCGCTGCGTGAGTTCTCCCGCCACACCATCCAGCCTCGATCACTCCCTCGTCTCCGGCATCGCGTGGACGGCGCTGTTGCGCTGGTTCGCGCAGATCATTTCCTGGATCGCAACGCTTTATGCCGCGCGCCTGCTCGCTCCCGGCGACTACGGGCTGGTATCGATGGCCATGCTGGCGATCGGCCTGGCACGCATGGTCGAGGACTTCGGGCTTGACGCGGTGCTGGTGCAGGACCGCAACATCGTCGGCGAAGCGCGAGCGCGCCTGGCCGGTTTTCTGCTCGCCATTGCGCTTGCGCTCTGCGCGCTCTACGCGCTGGCGGCGCCGCTGATAGCGGGGTTTTTTTCCGAGCCACACGTCACTCCGATCATCATGACGCTGAGTCTGGTGTTCCTGGCCGACGCACTGCAGGTGGTGCCGCGCGCACAGTTGCAACGCGAACTGCGCTTCGGCCGGCTCGCGATGGCGACGCTGGTGCAGGTGATCACAACGTCGGTGGTTCTGGTGGTAGCCGCGCGCGCCGGCCTTGGCCATTGGTCACTGGTCGTCAACACACTGGCCGGTGCGTTGGCCGCAACCGTGCTACTGATCGTCTGGGAGCCGTATACGATTGCCTGGCCGCGCGATCTCGGGCGCCTGGCACGGCCGTTTCTGCAGGGCTGGCGCATCCTTGCCTCGCGCATCGCCTGGTACGGCTACACCAACGTCGACCAGACGCTGGTGGGGCGCGTGCTTGGTAAGGACGCCCTCGGCGCTTATTCGTTTGCCGTCACGTTTTCCAACATCGCGCAGCAGGAGGTCGGCGCCGTCGTCAGCCGCGTCGTGCCCGGCATCTTTTCCGAGATCCAGAACAACCGCGCCGAGTTGCGCCGTTACTTTCTGCTGCTCACGGAGTTCCTGGCCGTCATCATCTTTCCATGCACGATCGGACTTGCGTTGACCGCCGATCTGGTCATGCCGCTCCTGCTGGGGCCGCAGTGGAGCGAAGTCGTGACGCCGTTGCGGCTGCTTTGCATCAACGCCGCGTTCCTCGCTTCGCAGACGCTGCTCTCGCACGTGTTGATGTGGACCGGCCAGTTTCGCGCCAACATGTGGTGCACCGTGGTCGCCGGGGTGATGATGCCGCTCGTGTTGTGGTTCGCCGTCGACTATGGTTTGCCGGGCATCGGCTGGGCCTGGGTGATATTCATGCCGATCGCGACCATTCCGACGTTCGTGCTCGCGTTTCGCACGCTCGAACTGACGACGATGGACTGGGTCGATTCCATCAAACCCGCGCTCGTTGCAACGCTGCTGATGAGCGCTGCCGTGATCGGCGTGCGCAGCGTTTTACCGCCGACCATTCCGTTGGTGGCGCAAACGGCGCTCGCGATCGGGGTCGGAGCGGCGACCTACGCGGTGGTGGTGTGGTTCGTCTTCGGCGCCCGCATAAAGGCGCTGCTTTCGATTGCGCGCAGCATGCGCACGCGGTGATGTGCGCACATGACGCGCCGGCGGCAGAGGGCGGCGCGTGATCGGGCGGAGCTCAAACGATCGAAAGTGCCGTCTTGCGCTTGGGCGGTGGAAAAACGCGATCGATCGCCGCAAGATCGTCGGCGCTCAGCGCGAGCGATGCAGCGCCGAAGTTCTCACGCAGATGTTCCTGCTTCACCGCCTTCGGAATGACGATCACACTGGGCTCGCGCAGCAGCCATGCCAAGGCGACCTGCGCCGCGGTTGCACCGTGGCGCTTGCCGATCGCGGCCAGTTCGGCGTTGCGGGCAAGCTGGCCCTCGTCGAGCGGGCAGTAGGCCATGACCGGCATCTTGAGCTTGCGCTGTACCGGCAAAAGGTCGAACTCGATGCCACGCCGCGAGACCGAGTAATAGACCTGGTT
>DASQAE010000513.1:0-2086 GCA_035635915.1 Burkholderiaceae bacterium
CTCCCTTCACCTCGGCCGCCATCGTGCCCGCTGCCTGTCGAATCGCAGCGATGATGTTGACGTATCCGGTACAGCGGCACAGGTTGCCTTCGATCGCCTGCACGATCTCCTCGTCCGTCGGCTGCGTGTTCTTCGCGAGCAGGCCGGCCGCCGCCATCATCATTCCCGGCGTACAGAAGCCGCATTGCAGGCCGTGACAGTCGACGAACGCCTGCTGGATCGGATGCATGGCCTCGCCGCGTGCAAGGCCTTCGACGGTTGTGACGCTGGCGTTTTCAGCCTGCACCGCCAGCATGGTGCAGCTTTTGGTCGGAGCGCCGTCAACCAGCACGGTGCAGCAGCCGCACTGGCTGGTATCGCAACCGACGTGGGTGCCGGTGAGTGAAAGTTGATCGCGCAGCAGTTCTACCAGCAGCGTGCGGTTTTCGACGTCGCGGCTGATCGCAGCGCCGTTGACAGTGAGTCGTACGGTCGTCATTGTGAAAGGCAGGGGGAGTGAAGGGGGCGATGCTACGCCGGAAAGGATTCGAATTCCGAACCCGGTGATTGTCGTCCGGAGCCACAGCGATTGTCATAGCCAGCCGCGGCGACTGTCATCCCGAGCGAACGCGAGGGATCTTGGTGCGCGAACGCGCGAGATTCCTCGCTCCGCTCGGAATGACAAGAGGAAGCTCGGAATTACATGTGGAAGCTCGGCATGACCGAGCGGCGCATATGTCATTCAATGCGAGAATTTCACCTTGATGAGCCAACAACAAGCACAACCCGCCGTCGCCGTGACCCGCATTCCCGGCGCGGTCTGGGCACTCGGGATCGTCAGCCTGCTGATGGACATTTCTTCGGAGATGATCCACAGCCTGCTGCCAGTGTTCCTCGTCACTACCCTCTCCGCCAGTGCGTTCCTGGTCGGCGTGATAGAAGGCGTGGCCGAGTCGACCGCGCTGATCGTCAAGGTGTTCTCGGGCGTGCTCTCCGACTACTGGGGTCGCCGCAAGCCGCTTGCCGTGGCGGGCTACGCAATGGCAGCGCTCTCCAAGCCGTTGTTCGCGCTTGCGTCGAGCGCCGGCCTGGTGTTTACGGCGCGCATTCTCGATCGTATCGGCAAAGGCATTCGCGGCGCGCCGCGCGACGCGCTGCTTGCCGACGTAACGCCGGCGAACCTGCGTGGTGCCGCCTTCGGCTTGCGTCAATCGCTCGATACCGTCGGCGCGTTTCTTGGGCCGCTGCTGGCAATCGGCCTGATGCTGCTCTGGGCCAACGATTTTCGTGCGGTGTTTTGGGTTGCGGTCGTGCCGGCGATGCTTTCGGTTGCGTTGCTGTTGTTCAGCGTGCGGGAGCCGCAGCGACCGGACCGGGCACGCTTGGTCAATCCGATCCGGCGCGAAAACCTGCGCAAGCTCGTGGGCAGCTACTGGTGGGTGGTCGCCGTTGCAGCCGTGTTCACGCTCGCGCGTTTCAGCGAAGCGTTCCTGGTCCTGCGTGCGCAACAGGGCGGACTGGCGATCGCGTTGGTGCCGCTGGTTCTGATTGCGATGAACGTGGTTTACGCAGTCGCGGCTTATCCCTTCGGCAAGCTCTCAGATCGCATGAGCCACAACATGTTGCTTGCGTTGGGACTGATTGTCCTCGTCGTGGCCGATCTGATGCTCGCGTACAGCGGTCAGGGTATCTGGGTCTGGGCCGGCATCGCCCTTTGGGGCTTGCACATGGGGATGACTCAGGGTTTGCTCGCGGCCATGGTCGCCCACACAGCGCCCGATGATCTGCGTGGTACGGCGTTCGGATTCTTCAACTTGGTGAGCGGGGTCGCGATGCTCATCGCCAGCGCCTTGGCTGGCTTGCTTTGGGATCACTTCGGCGCCTCGTTCACGTTCAGTGCGGGTGCCGGGTTCAGCGTGCTTGCATTGTTTGCGCTCGGATCGAAGCGCCTCTTCGCGCGCGTTGACGCGCCATCAACCAGAACGGACTAACGCGCCGCGCTCGCGCCACGACCGAGCGGACGATCGCGTGCGTTACAGCCGAAAGCGCACCAGTGCCGAGAAACTCAGGTGCTTGGTTCTGAGTAAGTGAACAGAACGCCGACGGC
>DASQAE010000514.1:0-2687 GCA_035635915.1 Burkholderiaceae bacterium
CACCTCATTCGTGGCGTGCCCCGCAGCGGGAAGATCATCATCAACGGTGCCGATGCGGCATTGGAACGAGTACTTGGGCTCGGCAGCTGGTCGGAGGTCGAACGTTTCGACGTGGCCGGTGCGTGGCACGCGACTGCAATCGACGAGGGCGCACGGCATTCTTTCGACGTGGCGTTCGGCATGCACAAGTTCGGCCGCTTGAATCTTCCGGAGGCCGGCGCGCACAACCGAAGCAACGCCCTCGCCGCGCTCGCCGCCGCTCGTCATGTGGGTGTGCCGCCCGCGCTTGCCATCGAGGCGCTCGCTAAGTTCCGCGGCGTCAAGCGCCGCATGGAAGAACGCGGCACTCGTGCCGGTATCACGGTTTACGACGATTTCGCGCACCACCCGACTTCGATCGCTACGACGGTCGCTGGGTTGCGCCGCCGGGTCGGTGCTGACGCGCGCATCCTCGCGATTCTCGAGCCGCGCTCGAACACCATGAAGCTGGGTGCCATGAAGGCGCAGTTGCCCGGCAGCCTGCGCGAGGCGGATCTGGTGTTCTGTTTCGGCGCGCGCGAAGGAAAGGGCGCGCTTGGGTGGGATCCAGCCGAGGCGCTCGCTCCACTCGGCGAGCGTGCAAGGTGCTTCGACCACCTCGACGACCTGGTCGGCGCGGTGGCCGGATCTGCGCGCCCCGGGGATCACCTGCTGGTAATGAGCAACGGCGGTTTCGGCGGAGTGCACCAGAAGCTCCTCGACGCCTTGCCGGCGACCGTGTCCTCGGCGAGGACACCTTGATCCTCTACCTGCATGGATTCAGGTCTTCGCCGAAGTCACGCAAGGCACAACATCTGCGCGCGCTGATGCGCGCGCGCGGACTCGAAGGCGACTATCTCTGCCCGCAGTTGCCGGCGTCGCCGCGCGCGGCGGCGGAGGTCGCACTCGCAGCCGCACAGCTTGAACCGACCGAGCAGCTTGCATTGATCGGTTCCTCGCTGGGTGGGTACTACGCGACCTGGCTGGCTGAAAGGCTCGGCTGTCGCGCAGTCCTGCTCAACCCGGCGATCCGGCCGTACGAGGACCTCAAGGCGCACCTCGGGCGACAGCCCGTGTTCTACTCGGACGCCTCGATCGAGATGAAACCTGAATATCTCGACGAACTGCTCGCGCTCGAGGTGCCGCGCATCGCGCATCCGGAGCTCTTTTTCCTGGTCGCGGCGACCGGCGACCAGGTGATCGACTGGCGCACGATGGTCGAGCGGTATGCCGATTGCCGCCAGCGGGTGATCGAAGGATCCGACCACGAACTTTCCGACTTTGCGCACTACGCGGCCGAAGTGCTTGCGTTCTGCGGTGTCCGTTGAACCAGGAGCACGAGTGAGATTGAAGAACAAGGTGGCCATCATCACCGGAGCCGCGCAAGGCATCGGGTTTGCGACCGCGCGCAAGTTCCTCGACGAAGGAGCCGTCGTTGCGGTTGCCGACGTGAAGGACGAGGCGGTCCACGGCGCGGTGGAGCAGCTCAAGTTGAACGGGGAGGTGGTCGAGGGGTTCGCGGTCGACGTGACCAAGCGCGCACAGATCGGCGCCATGGTCGAGCGCGTCAAGGATCGTTACGGCCGCGTAGACGTGCTCGTGAACAACGCCGGCATCACGCTCGACGCGCGGCTGCAAAAGATGACCGACGAGCAGTTCGATCGCGTCATCGATGTCAACCTCAAGGGCGTTTACAACTGCGCCAAGGCGGTGCTCGACACGATGATCGGGCAGGGCAGCGGCGTGATTCTGAACGCCTCGAGCGTGGTTGGAATCTACGGCAACTACGGGCAGACCAACTACGCCGCCAGCAAGTTCGGTGTGATCGGATTCGTCAAGACTTGGGCGCGCGAGGTCGGACCGAAGGGTATCCGTTGCAACGCGGTCGCTCCCGGTTTCATCAGCACACCGATCCTGCAGACGATCCCGGACGAAGTAATGCGCAAGCTGACCGACCGCGTTCCACTCAAGCGCCTGGGACGACCCGAAGAGGTGGCGAACGTCTACGCATTTCTGGCGTCGGATGAGGCGTCGTACATCAATGGCGCCGTGATCGAGGTCGCCGGCGGAATGATTGTCTGATGGCCGAAGAGCACAAGCCGCTTCCCGCATCGGCGCAGCGGGTCCAGGACGTGCTGGCTGCGGCGCAACTCGATGCGCGCGTCATCGAGCTGGCGATCGCGGCGCGTACGTCGGCACAAGCGGCCGATGCACTCGGGGTCGAAGTCGGGCAGATCGCCAAGTCGCTGGTTTTCCGTGGCGCGGACTCCGGCCTCCCGGTCCTGGTGATTGCGGCCGGGGACCGGCGTGTTGACGAGGAACGTATCGCCGCTCTTCTCGGCGAGCGGATCGAGCGTGCCGCGCCCGAGTTCGTGCGCGAGAACTCCGGTTTTGCGATTGGGGGCGTGGCTCCCGTCGGCCACGTGCGTGCCATGGCGACCTTTGTCGATACCTCGCTGCGTCGTTTTGCGGTGTTGTGGGCCGCCGGCGGAACGCCGCATTGCGTGTTTCCAATCACACCAGATGCGCTGGTGCGCTTGAGCGGCGGCGCCGAGGTCGACGTGGCCTGATGGAGCCCAACTTCGTATCGGCAGTCGTGCTGTTGCTGCTGGTCTACGACCCGTTCGGCAACGTGCCTATTTTTGTCGGCGCGCTGCGCGATGTTCCGC
>DASQAE010000515.1:0-4672 GCA_035635915.1 Burkholderiaceae bacterium
CGCGCCCAGCGGCCCACGTACCGCCTTCGAGCACACACGCAAGCGGCATCTGCGTCGGATCGCGCCCGAGCGCCGCGCGCACCCGCACCGCCAGTTCGTCGATCAGCGCAACGGTGAGGGCGCGCCATTCGACGATCGGTGCATCGCCCGCCTGCCACGTCTTGCGCACCAACGCTGGATCGCGGGCGACGATGACGCCCGTGTCCAATAGCAGGCCGCCATTGCGATATTCGGGCAGTGCTGTCAACGCGTCGCGCTCGATCACTGTCACGCCCGCCCACTCGAATGGCTCGAACAGCGAATACGCGAGCCATTGCGAAAGTTTGTGAAACGGAACCCAACCTTCGGATGGATCGGCGGCATCGATGACGCCACGATCATGCGCCGCTGCATGGCGCCAGGCGTCCCCGAGCGGTTCGTCGCCGAGCCGGCTTGGCGTGAGCCAGATGCTGCTGCCGTGCTCGAGCAGCGCACGCAGGATCAATGCTGCAGCGACCTCGCTCTGCGTGCCATTGCGCGTGAGGAGATCGAACAGGAATCCCGGACGCGCTGCCGTGCCGAATGCTCGCGGGCGCGCGACCAGCGCGGCGCCGAGTCGTTGCAACAGCGCGGCCCGGCCTTCGATGCCGACCAACGGGTTGTTGTCGCTTACTTGAAACAGCTGTGCCAGTGCAGACGTGTCGATGGCCTGGAGCGCGCGTCCATCGACCTGCAACGGCCGCGTTTGATCACTCGAAAAAAGACCGCGCTCAAAGGCGCGCAGGCTGGCGACAGCAAGACCTTCGGAGCGGGCAAACGTGCGTCCACTCTCCGCTTCGACGTAGCGCCAGCTCGCGCCGGCGCCTGCATCGAGCAGCACGCTCACCACGGCGAGGTCGATCCGGCAGCGAGCCTGCTCGGCGCGATCGAAGCGCGCCAACGCACGCGAGAGCTCGAGATTGCGATCGACGCCGCCGACTTCGAAGTGACGCCAGCGACTGTGATAGGGAATCGCGAGGCTTGGATAACGCTCCCGCGTAACCCGCACGACACGCTCGGCCGCCGCGGTGAGCCGATCCTCGCTGCCGAGGGCGAACCATTCCGATCGGTCCGCTGCCACGTGCGCGCGGATAGCCCCGCAGCGCGTGCGGATCGTCTTCGGATCACGCAGCTTGTCGACCGCTGCGCCAAGCGCCTGCAGCGTCGGCGCGGTGCTCACTTCAGATCCCGGCCCTTGATCGCCGCAAGTTCCTCGCCGATGGCCGGCGGATCGCCGTCCGTGAAGTAGCCCGCGGCCATCTTTGCTTCCATTTCAACCTTGGCATCGGCGGGAATCAGGTCTTCGGGAATCTTGACCCGCTCGCCAACCTCGATGCCTGAGCCGACGATGGCGTCGTACTTCATGTTGCTCATCGAAACCAGGCGGTGGATCTTGCGGATACCGAGCCAATGCAGCACGTCGGGCATCAGCTCCTGGAACCGCATGTCCTGCACACCGGCCACGCATTCGGTGCGCAGGAAGTACTTGTCGGCCGAGTCGCCGCCCTCCTGCCGCTTGCGTGCGTTGTAGACCAGGAACTTGGTCACCTCACCGAGCGCGCGGCCTTCTTTGCGCGAGTAGACGATGAGACCCACGCCGCCCAAGCCGCCGAATTCCTCGCTCTGGGCACCACGAATACATTCCTCGATCGCGTGCGTCAGATACGGCCGGCAGGTGCAGATGTCCGAACCGAACACGTCCGAGCCGTTGCACTCGTCGTGCACGCGCGCGGTGAGGCTGACAGTCGGGTCGGCAAGCTCTTGCGGGTCGCCGAAGATGTAAACGGTCTGGCCGCCGATCGGCGGCAGGAACACCTCGAGATCGCTCCGGGTGACGAGTTCCGGGTACATACCGCCGGTTTCCTCGAATAGCGCCCGGCGCAGGTCGGATTCGCTCACGCCGAACCGCCGCGCCACGCCGGGCAGCCACCAGACCGGCTCGATCGCGACCTTGGTAACCAGCGCCGAACCGGACTCGAGCAGCACCCGGCCGTCCGGATGCAGGCGGCTGAAGGCCATCGCCGTACGGACTTCCGGCATGTCGATGCGTGCCTGCGTGACGGCAATGGTGGGCCGAATATCGAAGCCCTTGGCGATCTGCTCGCGGTAGACGTCGGCCACGATGGCGCCAAACGGGTCAAGCGAGACGATGCGATCCGGCTCAAACCACTGCGGATAAGGGCCGATAGGCGCAGTTGGCAGGGTGTCGGTGAGGTCAGCCCGATGGCCGCGCGGCAACGCCTTGGCAGCCACCGCCAGCGCCCGATACACCCCGTAAGAGCCGCTATGCGTGCCAATCACGTTGCGGTGCAACCTGCTGGTGGTCGTGCCGATAACCGGTCCCCGCTCGGTGGTATCGCGGGCCCCCCAGTGGATCGTCAGCAGCTCGGCGTCGGACGCCGGCGGATGGGAGGTCAGCCGGATGTGGCCGGGCCCTTTCAGGGCCGCGTCAGCGGGCATTTAGGAGAACTCCTGCGGGTTTTGTTACTGGCCAAATTCGAGCGTAATACGAATCACCAGGGGTGGGCTGGAACGCCCGCCATGGCTGATACGATCGTCGGCGTATGGAAGCGCGTGCACTGCCACGGTTCGCCCGCCGCCAGGACCTGGGCCTGGGCGCGCGCGATTTCGATCGCCTGGCGCGGCTCGCTTCGCCGCAGCGGATCCAGGCGTTCCTGAACGCCATTCCAATCAACCACGAGCTCGAAGGCGAGACCGTCCATTCGGTCCGCAGCGTGCTGCGCAACCGCCGCGCGCATTGCATCGAAGGCGCATTTGTCGCGGCCTGCGCGCTCTGGATCCACGGCGAGCCGCCCTACGTGATGCATCTCGATTGCGACCTGAGCGACTACCCGCACGTCATCACGCTGTTCCGCCACAAGGGCGCCTGGGGCGCGATCTCGAAGACGAACGGCGTGGCGCTACGTTATCGCGATCCGGTTTATCGCAGCCTGCGCGAGCTCGCACTGTCCTACTTCCACGAGTACAGCGACAAACGCGGCCGGCGCACCTTGCGCAGTTACTCGGGCGCGTTCGACTTGCGTCGGCTCGAGGTGGAGCAATGGGTGTCGAGCGAGGAAGACTGCTGGGATGCGCACGACCGGCTCACCGTGCTCCGGCACTACCCGCTGGTACACGCACGCCAGGTCCCGCATCTCTCGCGCAGGGATCCGTTCGAGCAACGGATGGCCGGGGCGGTGCAGTATCCGAAACCGAAGCTGAATGGGAGGAGGGCGGCTTAGAGTCAGCTATGCGGCCCCCACACCTAACCCTCCTCCGCAAGCGGGGGAGGGAAGTCATTGCAGCGAAATCCGTTCGCGGACGATTTCGTCCACGCCTGCGCCCCGCAGGTCGAACCTGAACTCCCACACGCCAGGCATGTGCAACAGCATTCCTTCGGCGCGAAACCGTCCATCACCCGCAGCGGTCACCGTCGGCCGATAGTTCATTCCGTGTTTGTGCTCCGGCATCACTGCGTCGAGGCGCAACTGCGTCGGCAGAACGCCGCGTGACTTCGAGCACGCCGCCACCTCGACGACAAAGAACTCGCTCACGCGCAACGTGACGGGCTCAGGGCGCCACGCGACGACGTAGTCCCTGCCCTCGGCCGTGTGCACACCGTCGCCGCTGAGCGCCGGCTGGCACGAGGTTGCCGCCGCCGTCTGAGCGGCGACCAGCAACAGCGCCAGGGCGATTTGCCTCAATGCGCCGCCTGCGGGATGTTGAACAGCGTCTCGCCGTTGCGCCACGCGATGCGCTCTGCGATCGGACTCGGCAGCTGCGCCAGCCATTGGCGCGAGAACGCAGCGTGCTCGACGATATATGGCCAGCGCTCGGGCGTGAACGTGTCGGTGCCGACCGTAAAACGATCCGGGAACTCGGTGAACAGAGCGCGCCAGTCGCTGTCGAGCTGGCCGCCGGGCGCGTGATCGGTGCGAAACGCCAGGTCGCACCACAGCGTCGGATACTTGCGCAGCATCTCGCGGATACGCGCAGGCGAGTCGAAGCCCGAATGTGCCCACAGGATGCGCGCCGCCGGCCACTGCTTGAACTCGCGCTCGATAGCATCGGCATCGGAGTGCGAATGCAGGACGAGGTTGTGGCGCCGCGCGAGCTCGATCATCCGTCGCGGCACCGGCAGATCGGCGTCCGCGCCGTACAGGTGATATTCGCCCAGTGCGACGTAGCGGTACTTCGCCAGCCGTTCCTCGAGATAACGCACGACACTCTCGTCGCGCACCCAGGTGCTGATCTCGCCGCGCGAACGGTACGGACGCAGCGACGAGAGGATCAGGTCGGGCGCTTCGGCGATCAGCTTCTGGTTGCCCTCGTCGTTGGAACTCGACACCAGGGCGCGTTTGATGCCGGCCTTGCGTAGCAGCTCGATCGCGATCTTCGGCGGCACGTTCTCCCACGCGTCGTGGCTGTAGTGCACGTGGGCGTCGAAGATCGGCAGTTCCGCGGCGGCAACTGAAGCGCTGCCCAGCAGCGCGAAGGCGAAGCAGTTGAGAAGACGCATCGGAGGCCTCGCTTGAATCGAACGGCGCGATGCTAGTCGCTTGGAGATTTGGCGTCGCGGCGGCGCGGGCGGCGCTGCATGGTCGATCGATGCGCGACGCGCATGCAAACCATGCCAAATGATCGTTTGTCGCTG
>DASQAE010000516.1:0-4593 GCA_035635915.1 Burkholderiaceae bacterium
TAGCGATGCCATGATTTGTCTCCTTAGCCTTTGACCGAGCCGGCCATCAGGCCGCGCACGAAATATTTGCCCGACAGCAGATAGACGAGCAGCGTGGGCAGTGCGGCGATGAACGCGCCGGCGAAATGAACGTTGTATTCCTTGACGCCGGTGCTGCTGTTGACCAGGTTGTTCAGCGCCACCGTGAGCGGGTAGGAGCTGAAGTCGCTGAACGACGCGCCGAAGAGAAACTCGTTCCAGATGTTGGTGAACTGCCAGATCACGGTCACGACGATGATCGGCGCACTCGATGGCAGAAGGATGCGCCACAGCAGTCCAAAAAATCCCGCCCCGTCGATGCGCGCCGAGCGCACCAGTTCACTCGGAAACGCCGCGTAGTAGTTGCGGAAGAAGAGCGTGGTGAAACCGATGCCGTAGACGACGTTGACGAATATCAGTCCCTTCACCGTGCCGGCAAGTCCCAGCACGCCGAGCGTCTTGGCCATCGGAATCAACACGATCTGGAACGGAATGAACACCGAGAACAGCATGGCGGCAAAAATAAGGTTCGCGCCGCGGAAGTTGAACTGCGTCAGGATGTAGCCGTTGAGCGCGCCGATGAGGGTCGAGATCACGACCGCCGGCACAACGAGCAGGAACGAGTTGACGAAATACGGCCGCAGCCCCGTTGGTTGCACGCCGATCTGCGCCGTGCTCCAGGCTTCGAACCATGGCTCGGCCGTCCAGACGAGTGGCAACGACATCAGGTTGCCACTGCGGATTTCATCGAGCGGCTTGAATGAATTGGCCACCATCACGTAGATCGGCATCAGGAACAAAAGGGCCAGGAACAGCAGTACGGCGTACAGCGCGTAACGACTGACGACGAGTCCCCCGTGCGAGCTAGCCATGTTTCGCCTTGCGCATCTCGCTGTAGAGATAGGGCAGCACCACCAGCGCGATAGCGCCGAGCATCAGCACCGCGCTCGCCGCGCCCACGGACATCTCATTGCGAGTGAACGTGTACTGGTACATGAACACCGACGGCAGCCAGGTGGAACGACCAGGTCCGCCGTTTGTGAGTGCGATCACCAGGTCGTACGACTTGATCGCCATGTGCGCCAGGATGACGAAGGCAGAGACAAACACCGGCCCGAGTTGCGGAATGATGATGCGCAAGTAGATCTGCCAGCTGCGCGCACCGTCGACGCGCGCCGCCTTCACCTGTTCCTGATCAACGCCGCGCAACCCGGCCAGGAACAGCGCCATGACAAAACCGGTGGTCTGCCAGATCGCGGCGATGACGACGCAGTAGATCGCCATGTCGTTGTCCTTGATCCAGCCGAAGGTGAACGACTCCCAGCCAAGGCTGTGCACGGTGCGCTCCAGACCCACGCCGGGATCGAGCAGCCACTTCCACGCCGTGCCCGTGACGATGAACGACAGCGCCATCGGGTAAAGAAAAATCGATCGGAACACGCCTTCGGCCTGGATCTGCTGGTCGATCAGGATCGCAAATCCGAGGCCGAGCACGATTGCGAGCACGATATAGAGCGACGCAAACACGGCCAGATTGCCGATCGAAACGTCCCAGTTCTGCAATCCGAACAAGCGCGCATAACTCGCGGTACCGACCAAGTTGTACGACGGCATCAACGTCGATGCCGTGAACGAAAGGTAGATCGTGAACATGATGTAGCCGTAGACGCACACCAGCACGAGCAGGGCGCTCGGACTGAGCAACAGCTTTGGCAACGCACTTGCGCGCATGGCGACTGCTCCGCCGTGTGGGCGGCGCGCGCGGCGCCGCCCGTC
The DNA here is from genome assembly GCA_035635915.1 of Burkholderiaceae bacterium. Taxonomy (GTDB): domain Bacteria; phylum Pseudomonadota; class Gammaproteobacteria; order Burkholderiales; family Burkholderiaceae_F; genus JAKANT01. Next base: position 1,795 of record DASQAE010000516.1, read on the forward strand.
TCTCAGTAACGCAGTTGAGCGTCAGTTGTTGGCAGCAGCTGCGAGTGCGGCTGCGGCCTTCTTGTCGTCAAGCTGGCCATTGAAGTGGCGTGTGATCACGTCGTAGAACGCATTCTTGATCGATGCCGGCACCGCGTGACCGTGTGCCATCGAACCAACCAGGGTGTTGCTCTTGTTGGCTTCGGCGAGGTCCTTCATGCCTTTCTTGGCGCACGCATCGAACGCGGTGTCGGGCACGTCGGTACGCGCGGGCACCGAACCCTTGACGACGTTGAACGCGGACTGGAAGCCCGGCTCCATGATCGCCGCTGCCAGCTTGACCTGCGCGTCGGCCTTGTCGGCGCCGACCTTGAACATCACGAACTGGTCGGCGTTGAACGACACCGTGCCCTGCGTGCCCGGCGTGCGGAAGCACAGGAAGTCAGTTCCCGGCACCTTCTTGGCGTTGATGAACTCGCCCTTGGCCCAGTCGCCCATCATCTGGAAGCCGGCCTTGCCGCTGATCACCATGCTCGAAGCCAGGTTCCAGTCGCGCCCGGAGAAGTCCTTGTCGACGAACTTGCGCAGCTGCGCCATGCGCGAGAACACCTTCTCCATCGTCGGCGAATTCAGCGACTTCGGATCGAGGTCGACAAGCGCCTTGCGATAGAAGTCGATGCCGCCTGTCGACATCACCACGCCGTCGAACAGCGTGGCGTCCTGCCACGGCTGACCGCCGTGCGCCAACGCGACGAAGCCCGCCTTTTGCACTGCCTGCAACGCGGCGATGAACTCGTCCCAGTTCTTCGGTTCGCTCTTGACGCCGGACTTTTCGAGCACCGCTTTGTTGGCCCACACCCAGTTGGTGGAGTGCACGTTGACCGGCGCCGCGATCCACTTGCCGTTGTACTTGGAGAACTTCTGCAGCGCGTTGGGGACGGTCTTGTCCCAGCCCTCCTTCGCGGCCAGCGGATTCAGGTCGGCGACTACGCCCTGCTTGCCCCAGTCGAGGATGTCGAACCCGAGCATCTGCACCGCAGTCGGCGGATTGCCTGCCGTCACGCGTGCGCGCAGCGCGGTCATGGCCTGTTCGCCGCCGCCGCCGGCAACGGGCATGTCGTTCCATTTGACGCCCTGCTTTTCGAGATTGCCTTTGAGCACGTTCAACGCGGCGGCTTCGCCGCCCGACGTCCACCAGTGCAACACTTCGACGCTTTGCTGAGCGGCCGCGGGCAGCGCGAACGCGGCAGCGATCGCCAGGGCAACGATTTGCTTTCTCATCAGATGTCTCCTCATGACAGCGTGTGCGGGCAGTGTCGAATGTTCGATCGCGTTGCCCGTGCGAGATGCGGCGTTTCTTCCGCGCCTTTCAATGCGGCAAAACGCGCCGCAGTGATTCCTGCATGCTAAGTCGGACTAATGTAACAAAACTACATACACGCGCAATTGCCACGGCTCCGTCAAACCTGACTCAGTCTCAGAGAACCGCCCATCGACACGCCAAGTAACTGAAACATATGCTCAAACATGCTTGACTTGCAGCGGCGCGGATGAGACTGGCGCCACGGTTGTAATTCATCTACAGCCCTTTCGGCGAACATCTTTCAGCGGCCCACGTAGACCGGCGCGCGTTTGGCGCGAAAGCTTTCGATGCCTTCGGCGGCATCTTCTGTCGTCGCTGCAAGGGCGCCCGCGATAGCTTCCAGCGTCGCGGCGCGGTCCTCGCCGCCAGCTGCGTTGACGAGTTGTTTGGTCAGTTGCACAGACACCGGCGCTTTTGCCGCGAGCTCTTGCGCAAGCGCCTGCGTGCTTGCATGCAAATGAGATGGCGCGACAACCTCGTGCACCAGGGCGCCCGCGAGCGCTTCTGCTGCAGTAAGACGACGGCCGCTTAACGCCAGGTACTTCGCGCGACTTGCGCCGATCAGTCCGACCAGCCGTTGTGTTCCAGACCAGCCAGGACAGGTTGCGATGCTTGCTTCCGGCAAGGCGAACTGTGCCGTTTCAACAGCGATGCGGATGTCGCCGGTGATGGCGAGTTCAAGGCCGCCTCCGAACGCATGGCCGTTGATTGCGGCGATGACCGGCTGCCGCAACCGCGCCCATTGGTCGAACACCTGATGCCCGCGGCGCACCCAGCGCCGCCACATGTCGAGTGGCGCGAGCGCAGCCCACTCGTTGATGTCGGCACCGACGCAAAACGCCTTCTCGCCTTCTGCCGTCAGCACGACGACGCGTACCGTTTGGTCGGCCTCGAGTTCGCGCGCGCAGCGTTCGAGCTCATCGAGCATCGGCGGCGTCAGCGAATTCAGTCTTGCGGGTCGCGCCAGTGTCACCGTGGCGACGAAACCATCGCGCTCCAGGCGCACCAGTGCTTCAGCCATGGCGGCTTTTCTCGGGGGTCAGTTGCAGCCCGAACGGCTCGGCGCGGAACAACGCTGCGTCCATGACCCGCAGGTTGGAGCTGGCACGCAGAGGTATCTCCGCCTGTGCGAGCACGTCGCGCTCCAGATCGATGCCGGGCGCAATCTCGCGCACCACCAGGGCATCATGCTCCAGGCCGATCACGCAACGTTCGGTCACATAAGTCACCTGTTGCCCGCGCTCGCGTGCGATGCGGCCGCTGAACGTGATGTGCTCGGCGGTATTGACGAACTTGCGGGTGCGACCTTCCTTGACGATCTTCAGCCGTCCGTCGCCGACCTGCAATTCGGCCCCCGCGGTGAAAAAGCCGGCGAACACGATGCGCCGCGCATGCGTTGTGATGTCGACGAAACCACCGCAGCCTGCGGTGAGATAAGGTTTGGCGCCGAGCTTGGA
>DASQAE010000517.1:0-3338 GCA_035635915.1 Burkholderiaceae bacterium
CCGCGTAGTGCGCGGTGTCGCTTAGCGTCGATCCATGGACGGTGGCGATACGCGCCCGCTCGGCGCTGTCGTTGCCGGCGAGCGAACCTGCCCGCTGCAGCCATACCAGCGCACGCTCGTATCGGCCGCGCAGAAACTCAACATAACCGAGCTCGCGCGAAGCCGCCGCTGCAAACGGCGCCGCAGTGGCCGCTCCGACATCGAGCGCTTCGTGCAGCGCGGTCGCGCCCTCCTCGTCGCGTCCGCGCGCCGCGTGCACGAGCGCCCCGCCCAGAGCGACGCGTGCCCGAGCGCGCAGCGTGGCGTCACCGGTGACGTCGGCCTCGACAATTGCACGCCGCAGGCATTGCAGACCTGCGTCGAGTGCACCGGCGCCGATCGCAGCTTCGCCCGCCTCGAGCTGGGCAATCGCTGCTGCGCGACCGGTTGCGGGCCGTGCGGTCGGCGCAGCGGTCGCCGTGCGCATAGCGGCCGCGAGCGTCGGGCCGGGTTGTACGCCAAGTTCTCGCGCGAAGAGCTCGCGGCAGGCGGCGGCCTGCCGAGCCGCGCCCACACCGTCGCCCGCCGCCGCGAGACTGCGCACCAGCAACGCCTGGAAGTTCTCATCCAACGGATTCAGGTGCACCAGCCGACCTGCCAGATCGGCTGCTTCGCGGGTGGCACCGGCGGCCAGCCGGGACAGTGCTGCCTCGCGCAGGACTGCCTCAGCCGACGCCTGAAGGTGTCGGCGCTCTGTGGCGAGCCAGACCAAGAATGACGGGCTGTCCGAAAAGCTCATTCCTTCGAGCAGTTCCCGGCCGAGGCCAGGCACGCACAAAGCCTGCGCCCATGTTCCGCAGCTGGCGACCTCGATGTCGACGTACGCCGTGGCCGGGAGCGAAAGTTGGAGCGCATCGCCGCGCAGGCCCGGCTCGCCGAGCAGGCGCCGCAGTGCGCTCAGGTTCCAGCGCAACGCTGCCAGCGGATCCTCGGCGTTCTCGAACAGCAGCGCCGCCAAATGCGCGCGGCTTGTCGCGGCCTCGTGGCAGATCAGGTACGCGAGCAGGCCCCACACTTTGTGGCCGCGCGGCGCTGGCAACGCGCGGCCGTCGCGCTCTACGCGCGGAACGCCGAGGAGTTGGATCGCGAGGCCCACGAATTGATCGTCTCGCAGGGCCAGCGCCTCCGCAAGTGTGGTTTCACGCCTCGGCGGTTGTCGGATCGATCATCGCCGCCACCCGTGCGACGCTGTTCGCCGGGAACCCTCCGCGTCGCGCGTGCTCCCTGACGTGTTCCTCACTCGCCGCGTTGTAGACGCAGTAGATCTTGTCCGCCGTCACGTAGCTTTGAACCCACTGGACGTCGGGCCCGAGTTCCTGCAGGACGCTGCACGACTTTTGCGAGATTGCCTGCAACTCCGTCGCCTTCGAGCCGCCGATCCCGGCAATGGCACGTTCGATCACGTACTTCGGCATGACACTCTCCATCAAGATGAATAGGGAGTGCGACGATGCGCGACGTGCGTGTGAGCGAGCGTTTGACGAGAACGCCCTCAAACGCTGGGAGAGGGGAGGTAGTGCTAAGGCTTCGCGGCCTGCGCCTGCCAGAGTTGCGCAAAACGTTCCAGTTCGCCGCCCTCGACATCGGAGACGGCCCAATACTGCATCGAGCCGTCAGCCCAGTGCAGAACGTTGAAGCCCCTGTTCACGCTGCGCACCGGCATCGTTTTTGTTTCGCTGGGCCAGACGAAAACGTCGATCATGTGGCGGTCGCGCGCGTACGCGAGCGTCGCAACCACGTTGCCGCGCACATGCTCGACGCGGCCACCCAGCAGCGGGAAACCATCAGCGGCCAGATCGAACACAGGCGGCGCGTAATCGAGCCGGCCCTGAAACCAGGGTTTGACGGTATGGCGATCGGTCGAAACCACATCGGTGAGCCGCCCCACCTTCAGTGCACGCACGTGGTCGGTGACCAGTTCGGCGTCCATCGGCTGGTTCAGGTCCAGGCGCTGTATTGCCGGAAGCACGATGACCGCGCAGGCCAATCCGAGAGCGAAGCTCACCGAGGCAGTGCGCCAACCGAAATGAGCAAAACTCAACGAGCCGAAGTCGAACCAGCGATGGCGCGGGCGCGCAGCCCGGCCTGCGTCGGCCAGTGCGATCTGCGCGCGGATGCCCGCGCGCAAGCCGTCCGGAGCTGTGTATCGGGTTGCGTGTTGACGGATCTGCGAAGACAGTTCTTCGTCGTCGAGGCTCATTTCATTCGCCCAGGGTTCGTTTGCGACAAGGTACTGCGAAGTTTTTCGCGTGCGCGGGCCAGGCGTGACATCACCGTGCCGATCGGAACGGCGACGATTTTCGCGATCTGCGCGTACTCCAGGTCCTCGAACTCGCGCAGCACGATCACCTCGCGCAGCGGCGGCGACAGGGCACGGATGGCGGCATCGATCTCTACGCGCGTGCGCTGCCGCTCCAAGTGCGCCGCCGGATCCGTATCGCTGCGCTCTGCTTCGCCGAGCTCGGCTTCGAATTCGGTTTCGTCGAACTCGACCTGCTGCGGCCCGCTGCGCACCCGCTCCAGCGCCGTGAAGCACGTGTTGCGCACGATGCCGAGCAACCATGGGCGCGCGTCCACACCGCGCAGCGAATCGATGTAACGAAAGGCCCGCATCGACGCGTCCTGAACTGCATCTTCGGCCTCTTGATCGCTGCGCAACAGCCACCGTGCAAGGTTGTACGCGGCGTCAAGGTGCGGCAAAACGAGCGTTTCGAAGGCCTGGCGGTTGCTCACGCCGGCATCCTAAGCGCTCACGACGAACCGGCCATGCATCTCTTCGTGGCCGTCACCGCAGAAGTTGTCGCACACGAAGTCGATCACTCCGGGCGCCTTTGGCTGCAGTTCCAGGCGCGTCACGCGCCCGGGCACAAGGTCGAGCCGCTTGCCCAGGTCGGGAATGTTCATGCCGTGCACGAAGTCCACCGAGTTGATAGCCACGACGACCCGTTCGCCCACCTTGAGCGGGATCTCGTTCGGCTCGTAAACGAAGCGGCGCGCAGTCATCTGAATCACGCGTGGCTCGGCGGTGCCCTGCGCGCCGCTCGCGCGCAGCAGCGCCGCACCCGCTGCCGCCAGCGCGCCTTGCAGGGCGCGGCGGCGGCTGACACTCTTCATGCGCGCACCACCGGGAATTCCGTCACCTTGTATTCCTTGCCTGTTTCTTCGGCTTCAACCTCGCGGAAACCCAGCCCTTTGTACGGCGCGCTTGCATCCCAGGGCAGCGGCGTGCGCTTTTCCTGTGAACCGGGCGCCGGCAACGGGAAGATGAGCGACTTCGCGGAGTGATGCGCGATGTGCCC
>DASQAE010000518.1:0-3096 GCA_035635915.1 Burkholderiaceae bacterium
CGAATGCCTGCTCGACCGCGACCTCTCCCGGATCGCTCGAGGATGTCACCGCGTGTTCGCTTTCGAGTTCGAAGGCGAACTTGGTCTGCGGATCGAAACGATGTTGAAGGCCAATCACCGCGCGCCGCAGGTCGGCCACCGTGTTTTCGGTCGCCTTGCGCGGGCGGTTGTAGTTGATCTCGCCATAACTCGTGAGCACCGTATCGGAACCTCCCGGCGCGGCTTCGGTATTGGTGTAAGGCGCTTCGGCAGGTTTGGTGGCCTGTTGAGGCGCGCCCGGCACAGCCCCCTGCGCGCGCTCGTTCTTCATTTTCGCCAGCTCCGCCTTAACCGCCTCGAGCTCATTCGAAAGTTTCTCGAGCCGCCTTGCGAGTTCAGCTTCGTCGGCATGCACAACAAGTGGCAGCGCGAGCGCGGTGGCAACGAACATCTGGCCCAGCGTGCTGAGGCCTGATCGATGGTGCATGGCGGTTCTCCGAGGGATTTTTTCAGGGCACGAAGCCGTCGCTCAGCGTGTTGAGAAACACGACCAGGTCGTCGATTTCAGCGTCGGTCAGCGCGGGCACGTCACCTGGGTTGCGGTTGTACGGCGCCTCGGTGCGGTTCACGTTCGGGTGGTATTGCGGCGGCAGGTCGTTGAACTTTTGCACCACCCCGCCCACGGTCGGATAGAACTTTTCGGGATTGGTATCGCGCTGGACGTAGAACGTCAGCGCGTCCTTCAGGGTCTTGAATTGGCCGTTGTGAAAAAACGTGTGACGCAACCCGACGTTGCGCAGGCTCGGCACCTTGAACGCGCCGCACAGATCGGTACGCGTGCTCAGTGATCCGTCGGGACGCGCACACAAGCCGAGATCGAAATAGGTTGGATCGGCGTTCGCCTGCAAGTCCGGGTTGCGCGGCACGCCGAGGTTGTCGTACGTGAAGTCGGTGAAAAGCGGCAGGCTGCCGTCGGCCCCTTTTGCGCTCGGATGGCACGCAGCACAGTTGCCCTTGTTCGGATCGTTGAAGAGCGCAAGGCCGCGCAACTCCTGCGCCGCGAGCGTTGCCTGGCCGCGCAGGAACGCGTCGTACTTGCTGCTGAACTCGGCGAACTCGGCGTCTTCTTTCTGGTACTGCGCGAGCGCGAACGTCATGCGGTCGTAGGCGAGATCGACGTCGGCGAAGATGTTCGATCCGAACACGCTGCGAAATTCGGTTGCGTATGTGGCCTGGCTCAGCCGTTGCACCACGGCCGCCTTCGAAGGCATCGCCATCTCGAACGGATTCAGAAACGGCTCCGCCGCTTGCACCTGCAGCGACGATGCGCGCCCGTCCCAGAAGAATCCGCCGGTGGGCGTTCCTTCGCTGTCGAAGAAAAATGCGGTGTTGAAGCGCAGATAGCGGATGCCGGGCGCCTGGCGCACGCCCTGCAGGTTCCGATTCGGTCCGCCGAGTTGCGCCGCCAAGGCGTTGCCGGGCGCGTGCGCGTTGGCGGGGTCGTGACAGATCGAGCACGCCTGGCCGCGTGAACCGGACAACGACGTGTCGCTGAAGATTCTTTCGCCGACCTGCGCTGCCGGCGACATCGCGGGCGCTGCAGCCGGTTGTTCGTAAGAGGGAGAGCCGCCGCACGCCGCCAGAAGCAGGATAAGAACGCCCGCTCCGGCGTTCGTCATCGAAGCGCGCGCGAAACCGCGCATGGTGCTGCGGTTACACCATTTTCCTGGCTGCCAGCCCGCCACTCGACCCTCTCCTGAGACGCCACCTGATAGAGGAGGCGCCTGTTTTCGGGTTCTGGCTGGCTGGCGGCGAATGCCGCTTGGCTGGCTGGATCGGGAAAACGCATTTGCCGGTCGCCGCGGTGCAACTACCCTCGCGGCCTTCCCTTGCAACGGTTCCCTCTAGGGCTTGCATATTAAATGCGAATGCTTATCATTTGCAAGTGACAACGGTGCGCAAGTCGTCGGGACGGTCCGGCGTCGGGGCGGTCACCGCTTGACCCAGTGGAGAAACACAAATGTTTTCGACCTTGATGATCACTTTCCGCGAAGGCGTTGAGGCGCTGCTGATCGTGGCCATCGCCCTGATGTATTTGCGCCGTACGGGTCGCGAGTTTCTTGTCCCGGCCATTCATGCCGGCTGGGCGACGGCGATCGCGGGGAGCGCGTTGCTCGGTGTGATCCTGGCCCGGGTCGGCTCGATGACGCCGCTGGCCGAAGGTGTTCTCGCCGTGGCCGCCGCGGTCCTGGTGATCTCGTGCACCTCGCACATGCTGCGCATGGGCCGCAAGATGAAGGGCGCCATCGACTCCAAACTCGAGCAGGCAAGCCTGAAGCCGTCGGCTGCGGCCTACGGCGCGGTGTTCCTTTTCATCCTGCTGATGGTCGGTCGTGAGGGCATCGAAACCGCGACCATGATCGCCTCACTGGCCGCAGCGAGCGATCTACGTCACCTGGCGCTGGGCGGATTGATCGGCTTCGCGCTCGCCGGCGTGCTCGCGTGGGCCTGGACACGCTACGGGCGCCGCATCGATCTCAGTCTCTTTTTCCGCGTGACGGCGATATTCATGGTGCTGTTCTCGATCCAGCTCTCGATCTTCGCATTCCATGAATTCGCCGAAGCAAGTGCCCTTCCGTTCATCGACAACGAGTACTGGCACGAAGCGACCGAGGAGCTGGCGCAAGGCACGATCGGGCAGTGGTTGTCGTACTCGCTGCTGATCGCGCCGGTTGGTTTCCTGCTGTACGCGTGGCTCACCCGCCGCGCAGGCAGTCACGAGCCCGCGCGGACGAGCGTGCAGCCGCGGTCGTGAACCGCACCCGCGGCGTGGTCGCCCCGGCCTTCGCCGGGACGACATCGGGAGCGGCTTGCCTCAAGACGCCGGCGCTGCGACTCGCGCCGGCATCATCAATCGCAGCACGTAATACGACGCGCCGCCGATCGCCACGCCGAAGAACCAGCCGTACACGCCCCACCACGATGGCAGTACGTTGGTGAGGTTCGGCAGGATGCTCGAGAACAGCGTGCCGATCCCCGCGGCGATAAACGCGGCGAGATGCCATCCGCCCTGGAAGCGGAATTCAGCGTTTTCCTGGTACAGCGCCGCGACGTTGA
>DASQAE010000519.1:0-9589 GCA_035635915.1 Burkholderiaceae bacterium
GGCCCGCTTGCGCTGGAATTGCGACCGCAAGCCCGGTGAGGACGAGCGGCGCGGCGCGCAGCAGCGTGTTCTGCCACGCAAAGGAAGAGGCGAACCCGCCTTCGAAAATCGTCGCGTAGACCTCGAGCGGCGATTTGCCGATCGCGCTCACGAACACGCCGAATAGCAGCAGCCCGACTGCAAGCGCACCGGCAAAACGCAGCGCAGAGGTGCGGGCCGCTGCGAGGTTCATCGCTGCAAGCGCGAACGTGCGTCGAAACGGCGCAAGTCGATCAGCTTGGGATGGTGCCGATAACGCCTTCGACCAGGTAGTTCATCTTCTCGAGTTCGACGTTGGTCATCTCGAGCGCCGTGCCGGCCGCGATCACGGTGGCGCCTTTGTTGTCCTTCAGCGGGCCCTTGAAGATCACGAACTTGCCGGCCTTGAGCTGCGCCAGCGCGTCGTCAGCCGGCTTCCTGGCAGCGGCCGTGACCGAAGGACCGTACGGCGACATCTTGACGAAACCTTCCGCGAGGCCGCCGCGCAGGAAGTTCACCATGGGCTTGTCTTCCATCGCACCGCCGATCAGCTGTTTATATGGCGTCGACCAGTCCCATTCGGCGCCCGTGAGATACCCCTTCGGCGCCAGCGCGGCCTGGCTCGCGTGATAACCGCTGCTCATGATGCCGCGTTTCTCGGCGGTCTCGATCACGACCTTCGGTCCGTCAACGTGGCATGTGACAACGTCCACGCCCTGGTCGATCAGGCTGTTGGTGGCTTCCGCTTCCTTCACCGGCAATGACCAGTCACCGGTGAAGATGATCCGTGTGGTGATCGATGGATCGACGCTGCGTGCCCCCATCGTGAAGGCATTGATGTTGCGCAGGACTTGCGGAATCGGCTTGGCCGCGATGAACCCGAGTTTTTTGGTCTTGCTCATGCCACCGGCAACGACGCCCGCGACATATTGGGCGCCGTCGATGTAGCCGAAGTACGAGCCGGTGTTCATCGGATGTTTGCCGGAGGTCCACAGACCCCCGCAATGCTCGAAGCGCACCTTCGGATACTTCTCGGCGATCTTCAGCATGTGCGGGTCAAAGTAGCCGAACGACGTGGCGAAGATGAGCGCTGCCTTGTCCTGATTGATCATCGCCTCCATCGATTTCTGCACGGCGACGGTCTCGGGCACCTTCTCTTCTTCGATGACCTTGATGTTCGGCAGTTTCTTCATCGCCGCCGCTGCCTGCGCTTGCGCCTGGTTGTAGCCGAAGTCGTCGCGCGGCCCGACGTAGAGCACGCCGACCGTGATCGGCGCTGCGGCGCGCAGGTCGAGCGGCACGCCAGCGGCGGTGGCAGCGCCCGCGGCGCCGAGTGCTTGCAGGATGTGACGCCGATTGGTATCCATTTCGCCCCCCAAGTGAGTCTGTCGATCGCATGGCCGGCCCGGCCGCACCAACTTGTATACATGTTGCTAGCAAGGGTCATGCCGATAACGTGGCGCGCGCAAAGGGCGGCTGCACAAGGCGCACGAGCGAAGTAGCTCGCACTGAAACGCGCCAGCGCGCACCAGTCGAGTGCCGCGACGCACATCGAACCGACACGCGCGCAGATGCAGACGCGCGCCCCAACGCAGATCGCGACCGGCACAAGGCTTGCTGTCATCTTGCATACAAGATCGCTTCGGGCGAACCGTCGACGCGGCGCAGCTGCGAGCGCGCTCTCCCGGGACTAGCATGTCTGCATGGGGAAGGTCGTGACCGTCAGCACCGAAGTGCGCATCAAATACGCGCAGACGAACCTTGCGGCGCAGGTGTTCGAACGCATCAAACACGAGATCTTCGACTTCCAGCTGTTGCCGGGCGAACGCTTCACCGAGAACGAGATCGCAGCGCGCATGCGCGTCTCGCGCACGCCGGTGCGCGAGGCGCTGTACCGGCTCGAGCGCGAGGGTTACCTCGAAGTGATGTTTCGCAGCGGCTGGCGCGTCAAGCCGCTCGATTTCGCGCAGCTGGACGAGCTCTATGACGTGCGCGTGGTGCTGGAGGTGGCTGCCGTGCGGCGGCTGTGCGAACAAAGCGAACGCCAGGGCCTTGAGGAGCTGAAAGGCATCTGGCTCGTGCCGATGTCGGAACGGCTCGACGATCCAGATCAGGTCTCACGCCTGGATGAGCAGTTCCACGGAGCCCTGGTCGCCGCCACCGGCAACCGCGAACTGGCGCGGATGCATCACGAGGTCACGGAGCGGATCCGCATCGTGCGCCGGCTCGATTTCACGCAGCAGCCACGCATCGAAGCGACCTACCTCGAACATGCGCGGATCCTGCGCGCGGTCGTGCAGCGCAAGGCGGAGCAGGCACAGCTAATGCTCCGCTCGCACATTGAAACCAGCAAAGCCGAGGTGCGCAAGATCACGCTGCACATGCTGTACGAGGCGCGTGAACGCGCAGGCCGCGGTCGCCCGGCTCGCCGACGCTCCGGTTAGCGGTCGTTTGCGTACACTGGTTGCGCCCGTGATCTTGTTTATTCACCGCACCAGCCCACTTTACCCGTCATGACTACCGATACCCCCTCTGCAAGCGGGACTCCGTCTCCGTCCCTGGTCACCGTGGCCCACGTGGTCTACGCGTTGCACACGCTGTCGCTGGTGATCGGTGCGCTGGGAGCAGCAACCATCATCGGCGCGTTCCTGTTCGGCTGGCCGTCGATCATCGCGGTCATCATCAACTACGTGAAACGCAGCGAGGCCAACGGCACCTGGCTGGAGTCGCATTTCCGCTGGCAGATCCGCACCTTCTGGTTCGCCCTGTTATGGGCCGTCATCGTGGGGGTGGTCTCGGCGGTGCTCGCCGTGTTCGTGATCGGCCTTGCGACCTGGATCATCGGCATCATCGCGCTCGGGATCTGGGCCATCTACCGCATCGCACGCGGCTGGCTGCGCCTGAACGACGGCAAGCCGATGGACATTCCCTGAGCCCTGCAATTCCCGCAGCGCACGGTTGAGAGGGTCCCTGCCCCCTAGTAAGCTCGCGCCTTTATTGCACGAGGAATGCCGGAGTCACTCACAAGGTGCAGCCCGGCGCGCCCGGTCCGGTGTCCGATGCGATACCGCACCCGTGCTTCCAAGAACACGATTTTTGGAGTTCACCGCATGAATGCCCCCCTGCCCGAAGCCGTCCGCCGCGCGCTGACGGAAGTCACCCTCGACGACAAATTCACTCTCGAGCGCGGCCGCGCGTACATGAGCGGCACGCAGGCATTGATCCGCCTGCTGATGCTGCAGCGACAGCGCGACGTACTCGCCGGCTTGAACACCGCCGGATTCCTGACCGGCTATCGCGGCTCGCCGCTGGGCGGCGTCGACCAGACTGCGTGGCGCGCCAGCAAGCACCTGCAAAAACATCACGTCAAGTTCCAGCCCGGATTGAACGAAGATCTCGCCGCCACGAGTGTCTGGGGCACGCAGCAGGTCAACCTGTTCGAAGGCGCGCAGTACGACGGCGTGTTTTCGATGTGGTACGGCAAGGGCCCGGGCGTGGACCGCTGTTGCGACGTGTTCAAGCATGCGAACGCAGCCGGAACGAGCAGGCACGGTGGCGTGCTTGCAGTCGCCGGCGACGATCACGGCGCCAAGAGCTCCACGCTGCCGCACCAGTCGGACCACATCTTCAAGGCCTGCATGATCCCGGTGCTGTTTCCGGCGACGGTGCAGGAATACCTCGACCTCGGCTTGCACGGTTTCGCAATGAGCCGCTACGCCGGCGTGTGGGTCGGGATGAAGTGCGTGACCGAGGTCGTGGAAGCCTCCGCATCCGTGATCGTCGATCCGACCCGGCTCGACATTCGTCTGCCAACCGACTTCACGCTGCCGCAAGGCGGGCTGAACATCCGCTGGCCCGACCAGGCGCTCGACCTCGAAGCGCGCCTGCTCGATTACAAGCTCTACGCGGCGCTCGCGTACTGCCGCGCCAACAAGCTCAATCACACCGTGATCGATTCGCCGCATGCGCGCTTCGGCATCGTTGCCAGCGGCAAGGCGTACCTCGACACGCGCCAGGCGATGCACAACCTCGGCCTGGATGACGAAACCTGTGCGCGCATCGGTATTCGCCTGTTCAAGTGCGGCATGGTCTGGCCGCTCGAGTCGCAAACGATCGGAGCTTTCGCCGAAGGCCTGGAAGAGATCCTCGTGGTGGAGGAAAAACGCCAGGTGATCGAATACCAGCTCAAGGAAGAACTTTTCAACTGGATCGGCAGCGGCAAGCGCATCCCGCGCGTCATCGGCAAGTTCGACGAAAGAGACGGCGGCGAGTGGGCGGTGCCGATGGGCAACTGGATCCTGCCCGCGCACTACGAGTTCTCGCCGGTCATCGTTGCGCGCGCGATCGCGCAGCGCATCGGCAAGCTGGAACTACCCTCCGACGTCCGTGCGCGTATTCAGGCGCAGCTCGCAATCATCGAAGCCAAGGAAAAGGCGCTCGCGCGCCCGCGCGTGACCATTGAGCGCACGCCGTGGTTCTGCTCCGGCTGTCCGCACAACACCTCGACCCGCGTTCCGGAGGGTTCGCGCGCGGTGGCCGGCATCGGCTGCCACTACATGGCCATCTGGATGGACCGCAACACGGCCACCTACACCCAGATGGGCGGCGAAGGCGTGCCCTGGATCGGCCAGGCGCCGTTTACCAGTGAGAAGCACATCTTCTCCAATCTGGGCGACGGCACGTACTTTCATTCCGGTTCCCTCGCGGTGCGCGCGGCGGTGGCAGCGAAAGTACCGATTACCTACAAGATTCTCTTCAACGACGCGGTCGCGATGACGGGCGGCCAGCCGGTCGACGGCCAGGTTACGGTGCCGCAGATCACGCAGCAGATGTTTGCCGAGGGCGTGCGCAAGATCGTGATCGTCACCGACGAGCCGGAGAAGTACGACACCGTCAGTGAACTCGATCGTTCCGCGGTCAACGCGCATGGCGTTGTCGGCGAGGACGCATGGAAACTGGCGCCGGGTGTGACCGTCCATCATCGCGACGAACTGGATCGGATCCAGCGCGAATTGCGCGAATATCCGGACGTGTCGGTGCTGGTCTACGACCAGACCTGCGCTTCGGAAAAAAGGCGCCGCCGCAAACGCAACCAATATCCCGATCCTCCGCGGCGCGTCGTCATCAACGAACTGGTGTGCGAAGGCTGCGGCGACTGCAGCGCGCAAAGCAACTGCCTGTCGGTGGAGCCGCTGGAGACCGAGTTCGGCCGCAAACGCCAGATCAACCAGTCATCGTGCAACAAGGACTTCTCCTGCCTGAAGGGCTTCTGCCCAAGTTTCGTCACGCTGGAAGGTGCCAAGCTGAAGAAACCGGACACCAGCAGTCGCAAAACGGTGGCGCTGCCCGAGCTGCCGCAGCCCGAAGTACCTGCGCTGCCACAGGTGGGCGCGCACGGAACGCTGGTCACCGGTGTCGGTGGAACGGGTGTCGTGACGATCGGCCAGTTGATGGGCATGGCGGCGCACCTGGAGGGCAAGAGCCTCTCGGTGCTCGACATGGCGGGCCTGGCGCAAAAGGGCGGCGCAGTGTTCTCGCACGTACAGATCGGCAACCGGCCGGAAGATCTCTACGCCACCCGGATTGCGATGGGCGAGGCCGATCTCATTCTCGGTTGCGACCTGATCGTCGCCGCCAGCAATGAAGCCATCTCCAAGATGCGTACGGGCAATACGCGCGCGGTGTTGAACACCGCGGAATCGCCGACCGCGGCCCTGATCAAGAACCCGGACTGGCAGTTCGGCGGCGCCGCCACCGCCCAGCAGATCCGCGAAACGATCGGTGATGAATCGAACGTCGGATTGGTCGATGCTTCCGGTCTTGCAACCGCGTTGCTCGGCGATGCGATCTACACCAATCCGTTCGTGCTCGGTTATGCGTGGCAAAAGGGATGGCTGCCCTTGAGCTACGAATCGCTCGTGCGAGCGATCGAGCTGAACGGCGTCGCGGTCGAGGCCAACAAACGCGCCTTCGAATGGGGTCGCGCCGGCGCACATGATCTCGAAGCAGTGAAACGCGTCGCCATGCCGGACCAATCGGCCCAGGTGATCGAACTGCGGCGCGCTGCGACTTCGCTCGAGGACATCGTCGCCAAGCGGGTGGAATTCCTGACGGGTTATCAGAATGCCGCCTACGCCAAACGTTATGCGGATCTGGTCGAGCGCGTGCGACGCGTGGAGTCGGACCGTTTGCATGGCGCGGCCAAACTCGCCGAAGCAGTGGCGCGTTATTACTTCAAGCTGCTCGCGTACAAGGACGAGTACGAAGTCGCGCGCTTGCAGTCGGACCCGGCGTTTCGTGCGCGGCTGGCGGCGCAGTTCGAAGGCGTCGACGGCAAGGACTTCAAGCTCAACTTCCATCTCGCTCCACCGCTCATCGCCAAGCGCGATCCGCAGACCGGCGTGGCGAAGAAGATGCGCTTCGGTCCGTGGATGATGGGCGCGTTCGCGTTGCTCGCCCGGCTGAAGGGACTGCGCGGCACCGCGTTCGATATCTTCGGGCGCACGCCCGAGCGGCGCACCGAACGCGCGTTGATCGGCGAGTACGAAGCGCTGCTGGACGAATTGCTCGCCAAGCTCACTGCGGAAAACCACGCGCTTGCGATCCAGCTTGCCAGCCTGCCGGAAGAGATCCGCGGCTTCGGTCACGTGAAGGAACGCAACCTCGCGGCGGTGCGCGCCAAATGGGACGACCTCGTTGCCCGCTTGCGCGGTCAACAGAGCGCGCAGGTGATCAAGATGCCGGTTAAAGCGGCGTAGGTTCGTAGGCTAGGCGGCTCTGTTCGCAAGGGCGTCGTCGACTGCGCGGATCAAAAGCTGATTGGCGCTTTCCGCTTCGCGCAGGTCGCGTTCGGGATCGAGAATCTGCATTGCGCCGCGCGCCACCTTGTTCACGCCGCGCTCCAGGCGCGACTGCGGCAGGTAGACGGCAAAAAAATAGGCGATGCTGCCTAGCAACGGGAAACTGAACAGGATGACGAGCCAGTACATCTCGCGCCCGGTTCGCACCGCGTGTACGGCGAAGAACAGCGCGACCACCAGGTGCAAACCCAACCCGACAAATGGCATTTTCGACTCCGCGGCCGAGTCCAATCCGCGCCAATTCTGCCGTGCCCCCGAACACGAGTAGTTGTCGCCGTTGGCGGCGACGTAGGTCACCAACAGGAAGGTGTTGATCACCGAGCGCGATAGCCCGAAGTTGGAGTTGTCGGCGTACTGCGCGCTGTACGCGAACAGCGCATCGACCGGCTGCCCCGGCACGTCAAGCGCCGAGATCGCGTCTGCGCTGCGTGCCGCACTCAGCGCCCATACCCGTGTGCCGAGCGTCACCTGGCCGCTGGCGACCGTGAACGGGAGCGTCTGTGTCGTCGTGGTAGTGCCGACGCGGACCGAGCACTGCAGGGACGCGCTAGCACCCTGCATCCACGTGGTCACGAGTCCGACCAGATTCGGCTGGGCGAACCCGCCACTGAGGCCCGGGTCGCAGCGCACGACACTCGCGTTCGCAGGCGTGGTCCTGATTTCCGCGCTGGACGAGTTCCCACCTGGCGAGCGGGTCTGGGCAAGCATGAAGGTGCGCGCAATCGAACCATCGGTAATCGAGCCGCTGAGACTGGAGATACCGAACGTGGTGTAGCCGTTGCCTAGCGTCACGCTCGACTGCACCGATGACAAGGGCATCGAACCGTTGTCCCAGCTCACGTCTCCGTTCGCCGCAACGTTGATCGGTCCTGCCGCGGTGCCGCCGCCGGTCACACATCCAACGTTGTAAGAGGCCGCGATCAAACCGGCGAGGGCGCGTTTGTACGTGCCCGCCGCGGGGGGCGCCGTGGTCACAGTCAGTGTGGCAGCGGCGCTCATGATCGTCCCGAGGTTGTTCGAAACCTGCACGTCGAATGTCGCCCCGCTGTCGGCAAGCGTGGTCGCCGGCGTGATGTAGCTCGAGTCGGTTGCGCCGGCGATCGGGGTGCCGTTGCGGCGCCACTGGTAGGTCAGCGGCGGTGCGCCGGAGGCTGCCACGCTGAAGCTCGCCACCTGCCCGACCTGGACCGTGACGTTGTTCGGCTGCGCGACGATCGCCGGCGGCGTGTTCGGCACATTGACCGTCAACGTCGCGTTGGCGCTGGTGACGGTGCCGTTGGCATTGGTGATGACCACCGCGTAGACCGCACCGTTGTCGGCGCCGGTCGCGAACACCGTGTAGGAAGCACCCGTCGCGCCGGGGATGTCGACGCCGTTGCGCCGCCATTGGAAGCGCAGCGGCGTCGCTCCATCGGCAATCACGGTGAAGGTTGCGACGCTGCCTTGATCGACCGCGGTGCTGGCCGGCTGCACGATGATCGATGGCGGCAGGATGGTCGTATTGCCGCGTTCGACCAGGCAGCTCGGCAACGTCGTGTCGGCGGTCAGCGGTCCGACGACGCTCGGCGCGACCGACTCGGTGCCACCTGCGACAGTCAGCACTGCGCGGCTGTTCTTGCGCAAGGCAACGCGGAAGTCGCCGTTGGCGTCGCTGAACGCGTGGCCGGTGCCGGTGTAGTCGAGTCCATCGGTCTTGACCGAGCGGTTGCGCGTGCGGATGCCGGCGGCGGTCTGGACGCAACCGTTGAGGTAGACGGTCTCGTACGGACGATCGGCATTCCAGTACGAAAAGTGATTGACCGTGCCTTCGTAGTAGCGGGTGGTGCCCGATCCCGCAAGCGTCGCACTGCCCTGTTCGACCCAGCTTCCCGTTGCCTCGTCGAGGTAGAACAGGGCAATGCTGGCCGGCGGCAATGCTTCGCGCGTGCTGACCGGTATGCGGATGGTCGCGGTCTTGCCGCTGCCGAGGTTGTAGCGATTGTCCTGGGCGTCGCGGATGTCAACGGCGATCGCGCCGAAGCTTTCGATCTGCTGCGCAGCCGCGCCGCTGCCCGTCGAAAAGTCTCCTGGCATGCGGTCTGCATTGCCTGCGGGATCGATCGAGGTCAAACGCACGGTCAACGCACCGCCGGGCGCTGCCCCGTTGTCGGCGCGCACGAAACTGTTGGCCGCAGCAGCGAGTTGCGCGGGCGAGTCGCTGGACGCGACGCTGACAGCGCCGGCAGGATTCACGGATGCGCTGGTACCGATCGGCAACAGGATCACGCGCGCAAGCGTGACGCTTCCTGCGCGCACGGCAGCCACGGCCAGCGTGTCGACAAAACCCGGTGCGCTGACGCGTACGACGACGCGTTCGGAAGCAGTCACGCCGGCAAGCTGGAACGAACCGTTGACGTTGGTCGATGCAGCGGGCAGCCCGGTGACGCTGGCACTGGCACCGTTGATCGCCGCGCCCGTTGATGCGGAAAAAACCAGGCCGTTGAGGGTTCCGGTCGTGGCCGGTGGTGGAGAAGGCGTTGGTGTTGGTGCAGGCGCGGGCGCGGGTGATCCTGCGCCACCCCCACCGCCACATGCGGTCATTCCAGTCGTAACCAGCGCGACCACAGCCACGCCCAACAGTTGTTGCAGGTTTTTCATCGCTCCCCCAGGTCGCTGCACTTGCAGCGCGTGGCAACTTGTAGGGGAGACAGCGTTACTGCGGTGTTAACGCT
>DASQAE010000520.1:0-3913 GCA_035635915.1 Burkholderiaceae bacterium
TTGCAGCGTGGCGAGATCCGCTTCGCTGATGCGGGTCGAAGCGAGCTTGCCGAAACCGGTGTTGACGCCATAGGTGGGTGCGCTGCTTTGTGCCGCACGTTGCACCACCGCTGCGCTGGCGCGCACCTGCGTCATCGCGCCGGCGTCGAACGCAAGCGCGGTCACGCCGGCGTGGATCGACTGCAGGGTTTCAAGAGTGAGGGAGCCGGGGGTGAGGTTCATGGGTGCGTGGTGCTCGCGCACGCCCTCACAGCCCCACCATCGGCAGGTTCAGTCTCTGCTCGCGCGCCACGCGAATCGCTTCCTCATACCCCGCGTCTGCATGCCGCATCACGCCGCTCGCCGGATCGTTCCACAACACGCGCTCGATCCGTTTCGCCGCGGCGTCGGTGCCATCACAAACGATGACGACTCCGGCGTGCTGCGAATATCCCATCCCGACCCCGCCGCCATGATGCAGCGACACCCACGTCGCGCCGGCTGCGGTGTTAAGAAGCGCATTCAACAATGGCCAATCCGAAACCGCATCGCTGCCGTCGCGCATCGATTCGGTCTCGCGATTGGGCGAAGCCACGGATCCCGAGTCGAGATGATCGCGCCCGATCACGATGGGCGCGCTCAACTCGCCGGTTTTCACCATCTCGTTGAACGCAAGGCCTGCGCGATGCCGCTCACCGAGCCCGATCCAACAGATACGCGCGGGCAGCCCCTGGAACGCGATCCGCTCGCCAGCCATATCCAACCACCGGTGCAGGTGCTTGTCGTGCGCAAACAGCTGCTTCATCTTCGCGTCGGTCTTGCGGATGTCCTCCGGATCACCGGAGAGAGCGACCCAACGGAACGGTCCCTTGCCCTGGCAGAACAGCGGCCGGATGTATGCCGGAACGAAGCCCGGGAAATCGAACGCATTTTTCAGGCCGCGATCGAACGCGACCTGGCGGATGTTGTTGCCGTAGTCGACGGTGGGAATGCCCATCGCCTTGAAATCCAGCATTGCCTGCACGTGGGTGGCGCAACTGGCGGCGGCGGCATCGCGCAGCTCGGCATGCCGTGCAGCGTCCGCCTGCGCAGCGTGCCAGCGATCGACGCTCCATCCGGCCGGCAGATAACCATTGACCAGGTCGTGCGCCGACGTTTGATCGGTCACGAGGTCTGGCTTCAAGCCGCCCCTTTTCGCGCGCTTTACCAGCTCCGGCAGGATCTCCGCCGCATTGCCGAGCAGCCCGATCGAAATCGCCCTTTTCTCGCCGGTGTGGCGCTTGATGCGCGCCAGCGCGTCGTCGAGATCCTTGGCCTGCTCGTCGAGGTAGCGCGAGCGCAGGCGGAAATCGATGCGGCTTTGCTGGCACTCGATGACGAGGGAACACGCGCCCGCGAACGTTGCAGCGAGCGGCTGCGCGCCACCCATTCCACCGAGCCCCGCGGTCAGGATCCAGCGCCCCGAGAGATCGCCGTTGTAGTGCTGCCGCCCCGCCTCGACGAAGGTTTCGTAGGTGCCCTGGATGATTCCCTGGCTGCCGATGTAGATCCAGCTGCCGGCGGTCATCTGGCCGTACATCATCAGGCCCTTGCGATCGAGCTCGTTGAAGTGCTCCCAGGTGGCCCACTTGGGAACCAGGTTGGAGTTCGCGATCAGCACGCGTGGCGCATCGATGTGGGTGCGAAACACGCCTACCGGTTTGCCGGATTGGATCAGCAGCGATTCGTCCTGCTTGAGGTGGCGCAACGCCTGCAGGATCGCCTCGAAACACTCCCAGTTGCGCGCCGCCTTGCCGATGCCGCCGTACACCACCAGCGCGTCCGGGTTCTCCGCCACCTCCGGATCCAGGTTGTTCTGGAGCATGCGGTAAGCGGCTTCGATCAGCCAGTTGTTGCAGGTGATCTGGCTGCCGCGCGGCGCGCGTACCGGATGCGGCTGCATGGCGGGCTCACTAAGACGGTGCATCGGGGAGAGGTCGGTCATGGGAGCCTCGCTGGAGTGGCGCGTGGAACTGTACTTGTCTAGACAACCCTAGTCAAGCTGTCGATGGGCACGTTCGGCCCCCACCCTGACCCTCCCGCGCAGGCCGGAGAGAGGGGGAACTTACTTGTCTATACAGGTCTGCACAAGTACGATAGGCACATGTTTGCATCGTCGTCCGCTTCCCCCGCCGCTGCCGCCCCGTATTCGCGCGTCAAGTCGTTCCTGAAATCCGAACTCGAACGCGGCCGCTGGCGTCCCGGCGAACTGATGCCGTCGGAAGCAGAGCTGGTGCACCAGTTCGGCGTCAGCCGCATGACGGTCAATCGCGCCCTGCGCGAGATGCAGGCGCAAGGCCTGATCGATCGGGTGCAGGGCGTGGGCACGTTCGCAGCGCAGTTGCACCGCGTGTCCTCCACGCTGACGATCCGCAACCTGCAGGAGGAGATCGAAGAACGCGGCCATCGCCACCATGCGCAGGTACACGTCAAGCGCAAGGAAGCCGCGCAGGCCGCACTTGCGCAACAACTCGGCCTGCGTGCCGGTGCTCCGGTGTTTCACACGCTGATCGTGCATTTCGACAACGGTGTGCCGCTGCAGTGCGAGGACCGTTACGTCAACCCCGCCGCGGCGCCCGATTACCTGAAAGTCGACTTCTCCACCACGACGCCCACCCGCTACCTGCTCGAGGTGGCGCCACTGTGGGAAGCGCAATACACCATCGAAGCAAGCGCGCCCACCGAGCAGGAAGCACGCCTGCTCGGCATCGCGCGTACGGAACCATGTCTTGTGCTTGTCCGGCGCACCGTCAGCCGCGGCGTCCCGATCACCATTGCGCGCCTCGTGCATCCGGGCTCGCGGTATCAGTTGCAGGGTGATTTCCGCCCATGAGCGCGGCGCGTTTGATTCGCGTCGACGCGACGCCACCGCAGCGCTGGCGCAACGGCGGCGGGTGGACACGCGAGCTGCTGGTTTGGCCCACTGCTGCAGACTGGCGCGTGCGGGTAAGCGTGGCTGATATCGAAGCCGACGGGCCGTTTTCCTCGTTTCCCGGCATAAGACGCTTTTTCGCGGTGCTGGAAGGTGCGGGTGTGGAATTGACGATTGATGGCGAGTTGCATCACGTGCGCGGCGCTGACGCAGCGTTGCAGTTTGCGGGCGACGCGACGACGAATTGTCGTTTGCTGCAGGGACCGACGCGCGACTTGAATTTGATGGTGCGCGGTAAGGGCGGTGCGATGGAGAGGGTTGTTGCGAAGAGGCAGTGGACGCCGCCGTCGGGTGTTTGTGGACTATTCGCGCTGACAACGGGAACTTGCCGCAGCGATGATGTGTCGATGACGGTTCCCGGCCTTTCTCTGCTTTGGTTCGAGCGCGCGCCCGCGTCGCTCGGATTCGATTCCGCCGGCTGGTGGCTCGCAGCATGACCACGACACTTTGGCGCAATGCGCGCCTTGCAACTCTTGCCCCGGGCTCTGCATGGGGCTGGATCGAGCGCGGGGCAATGCTCGTCGACGACGAAACGCTGAGTTGGGTCGGCACCGAAGACAAGCTGGCGCGTGGGCTCAGTATCGATGCCGAAGAAGACCTTGGTGGCCGGCTCGTTACGCCAGGTCTGGTCGATTGCCACACCCATCTGGTCTACGGCGGCCAGCGTGCACGCGAATTCGAGCTGCGTTTGTTGGGCGCGACCTACGAAGACATCGCGCGCGCCGGCGGCGGCATTCGCTCTACCGTCGCGGCCACGCGCGCGGCTAGCGACGACGCGTTGTTCGCGAGTGCCTGCGCACGCGCGCGCGCGTTGATGGCCGAAGGCGTGACTACGCTCGAAGTGAAATCGGGTTACGGCCTGGACGCGACGCACGAAGCGCGCTGCCTGCGCGTCGCGCGGCGCCTGGGATACGAACTGCCGCTGACCGTGCGTACGACGTGCCTCGCGGCGCATGCCGTCCC
>DASQAE010000521.1:0-3887 GCA_035635915.1 Burkholderiaceae bacterium
TATCCGGGTCATCGTGTCAGCGTGATCGACGACAAGGGACACGAGCTTCCGGCCGGCGAAACGGGCGAAGTGGCAGTCCATCGCTGCGATGTCCATGGCACACCTGATCCGGTGTTCTTCATGCAGTACTGGAAAAACGAGGACGCGACACGAGGCAAGTTCACGGGGGGGTGGTGCCGCACCGGCGACCTGGCGCAGCGCGATGCCGACGGTTACCTCTGGTACCAGGGCCGCGCCGACGATATGTTCAAGGCGGCGGGCTATCGGATCGGCCCGGGAGAAATCGAAAACTGCCTGCTTAAACATCCGGCGGTTGCGAACGCGGCGGTGGTGCCCAAACCCGATGCGGAGCGCGGCAACCTTGTTAAGGCCTTCGTCGTGCTGGCAAGCGGTTTCGCAGGCGATCAGTCGCTGGTCGAACGGCTGCAGGAGCACGTGCGCGGCAAGCTGGCGCCGTATGAGTATCCGAAGGAGATCGAGTTCATTGCGGAGCTGCCGATGACGACGACCGGCAAAGTACAGCGGCGGGTCTTGCGCGAACGCGAACGCCAGCGTGCGGCAGCGAACTCGAAGTAGATGGAAGCGGCGCGGTTTGCGCCGCTGAAACGTCAGGCGGCGACGCGAACGTTCTGCGGCGCGATCGTCGGCTTGCGGATCGCTTGCTTGATGGCCCTGGCCAGCAGATCTTCCCAACGCTCGGGCGCAGAGTCGAACAGCGCCATCACGACACTGGTGGGAAGCGCGCGCAGTCGATTGCGTCGTGCCAGGTCATCGAGCTCACGCCAGCCACGACTGACCAGCCAGCGCCACAGGTCGATGCTCATTCCGGCCTGAACGGACATGCGCAGGTCCGCGCAAAAAAGCGTGGCACCGATGTGCGGTTTTGTGCCCATGCGCCGCAACTCTTCGCGCTTGCGACGCGCGAGTTGCGCGGGAGTGGGGCTCGAGAAAAACGGCAACCAGCGCATGCCACCTCCATCAGGATGGGTGGCACTGTATCGGTGGCGCACATGTGATTCGATCCCGCGATCAAGCATCGCGCCCAGGATCGAATCTATGGATTAACTGTCTTCAGGCGGTGTGCCCGTGCCGGTCGTGCGCGCAGTCGGAACGCCACCTTCGGTGGAACGCGTGCGCGCCACGGCGTTTTCGATCGCTTGCGCAAGAATTTCTTCGCGCCGCTCGGGTGGACTATCGATCAGCTGCATCGCCATGTCGGTGGACACATCGCGATACCTGCGCCGATCACCCTTGAACAGAACCTCGCGCCAGCCCTGCGTTTGCAGCCAACCCCAAAGCTCGACGGTCATGCCGGCTTGTACGGTCATACGCACGTCGTCCCAATAAATGCGGGAACCGACACTCGGCCTGGGACCGCGCCGCTGGTCTTTGCGCGGTTTGCGAATGTTCATCAGCGTTCGCAACCGATCGCGAACCGCGGCCGCGAAACTAGCCATCAACCCTCCTACTCCGAAACCATGATGCCGACAGCCAAATTGAGGGGGCATCCCCTCAAAGCGCTAAGGAGGTCCCGAGCGAAAGGTCGTGCTAAGTGCTTGTAATTCCTCGTCGCTGAACCCTGCCGCGCGCCGTGCGTGAAGATTGAACGGACCGCGCAGAACGGGGGCCGCGTACCTGGCAGCCGCCGTGGTCTGTGCTTGCGTCTGATCGACCTCCAGCCGCGCGCAGACGAACCGAAACCATCGATTGCCCGTCGCGACGTGGCCGATTTCATCCAGCAGGATGATGTCGACGATATGTGCCGATTTCGCATCACCCGCGCTTGCAAACTTTGCGCGCACGGCAGGCGACGCGTCGAGCCCACGCGCCTCGAGCGTGCGCGGAACAAGCGCCAGGCGCGCGACCAGATCGGTGCTCGTTTTTGCAGCCATCTCCCACAGCCCGTCGTGTGCAGGAAAGTCGCCATACCGCGCCCCCAACTCCGCAAGCCGCGCGCGTAACAATGAAAAGTGACCAGCCTCTTCGATCGCGACGCGTATCCAATCGCGATAGAACTCGTCCGGCAGCCCTGCAAAGCGCCAAGTGATGTCGAGCGCGAGATTGATGGCGTTGAATTCGATGTGTGCCAGCGCATGCAAGAGCGCTGTTCGGCCCTCCTGCGTCGCTACGCTGCGCTGCGCCACCTCGCCGGGCCGAACCAGCTGCGGTCGCTGCGGCCGCCCCGGCACGCCGGCAGGCTCTGCCAATTCGCGCACGACATCGACCGGTCTATCGCCGACTGCAAGCTCCGCAACCGCGGCGACTTTCGCCGCCGGATCGGAGAGGCAAAGCGCGTCCAACGCGGCCATTCGCAAGTCGAGCATCGGATCGGGTCGCGCAGGTGGATCGCTAGAATGCAAGCGGTGAAACGATTCTAGGCGTGCACGACCCGAACCCGGCAAAACCGCGCTGCGCTGCTTGTTTGCTCCATCTCGCGGTCGCCGCACGCGCCGCACTTCCAAATCACGAGGTTCAGTGATGGCGATCTACCAACTCGGCGACCGCGTACCCCGCATCGATCCGTCGGCGTTCATCTACGAAAACGTGACCATCATCGGGTCGGTCGAGATCGGGCGCGACGTCAACATCTGGCCGAACGCCGTGCTCCGCGGCGACAACGAACCGATCGTGATCGGCGACGGCTCGAACGTGCAGGAGAGCTGCGTGCTGCACACGGACCCGGGATATCCGCTCACCATCGGCCGCAATGTAACGGTTGGGCATCAGGTCATGCTGCACGGTTGCACCATTGGCGATGGTTCGCTGATCGGCATCCAGGCGGTGATCCTCAATCGCGCCGTGATCGGCCGCAATTGCCTGATCGGCGCCGGCGCTCTCGTAACGGAAAACAAGGTGATTCCGGACAACTCGCTCGTCCTCGGTTCGCCGGCGAAGGTCTCGCGCACGTTGAGCGAAGTGGATATCGCGGGCATGCATGCCATTGCGGCGAACTACGCGCAACGCGGCGCCTACTACAAGAGTGCGCTCAAGCGCATCAGCTGATGGGATAGGTTTCGCCGCATGACGGACAAGCTGCTCAAGTTCACCTTTCACAACGCACCGGTGCGCGGCGAAGTCGTGCGCCTGGAACCAGCGTGGCAAACGATGACGGCCCATCACGGTTATCCGGCGCCGGTGATGCGGCTGCTCGGCGAGATGACGGCGGCGGCGGCACTGTTGGCCAGCAACATCAAGTTCTCGGGCAGCCTGATCATGCAGATCCATGGCGACGGCCCGGTAAAACTCCTCGTCGTCGAATGCCAGCCGGACTTGCGCTTGCGCGCGACCGCCAAACTCCGAACGGACGCCGTGATCGAACCGGATGCGGGGATGCGCCAACTCGTCAATGCCAACGGTCAAGGACGCTGCGCGATCACGCTCGACCCGACCGATAAGCTACCGGGACAGGTGCCGTATCAGGGCATCGTCAGCTTGCAGGGCGACTCGATCGCGCAGGCGCTGGAGACCTACATGCGCCAGTCCGAGCAACTCGAATCGCGTCTGTGGCTGGCCGCGGACGCGCGCTGTTGCGCCGGCGTTCTGCTGCAGAAACTTCCGGGCGACGGCGGGCGCGCGGCACTCGGCGACACGGATACCGATGCCTGGGAACGGACCACTGCACTGGCGGCAACGCTGACGACCGGCGAATTGCTTGCACACGCCGCCGACACCGTCACGCGCCGCCTGTTCTGGCAGGAAAAACTCGATCACTATCGGCCGCTCACTCCACGCTTCGAATGCCGCTGCTCGCGCGGCCGGATCGGCAAGATGCTTCTATCGCTCGGCCGTGCCGAGGTCGAATCGATCATCGAGGAGTTGGGCCGGGTCGAAGTGACCTGCGACTTCTGCAACGCCCGCCAGGCGTTCGATGCGATCGACGTCGCGCA
>DASQAE010000522.1:0-2094 GCA_035635915.1 Burkholderiaceae bacterium
CCGGAGATGCCGGGCAACGACCGCATGTTGCGGGTCCGGAAGACGTCGCGCGCAAGGCCGTTGCCTTTGAACATGTGGAACGTTTTTTCGTTCGCCGTGGCGATGCCCGCGGCGTCCTGCCCGCGATGCTGGAGCAGTTGCAGGGCGTCGTACAGCAACTGGTTGACCGGTGTGGTCGCCACCACTCCGACGATTCCACACATGCGCTTGGTCTCCTGATCAGGCCGCCAGCGGCGGGAAAGGCACCGGAAGGTGCGGGGCAAGCCATCGTACCCCTGCCTCGAACGGCGGCAGTAGCAGCGAATTTTTCCACGCCGGCTGCTGCGCCAGTGCAGTGCGCGAGACGAAGTACACGGCCGCAAATATGATCAAAACGCCGCGTAACAAGCCAAAGACCGCGCCCAGCATGCGGTCGGCACCCGTGAGCCTGGCAACGGTGATGAATTTATGCACCAGCCATCCGAGCAGCGTTGCGGCAAAGAGGCAAACGACGACGATGATCGCAACCGCGATCGACGTGCGCAACACCGGCCAATCGATATCACCGGGCAGTTGCGCGCCCAGCGCCACCGAATAACGCAGGCTCAGCACCACCGCAGCGATCCAGCCTGCGAGCGAGAAAACCTCGCGCATCAGGCCGCGCCATGTCCCAAGCGCGCACGAAAGAGCGAGGATGGCGACGATGGTCCAATCGATGCTCGTCAGCATCTGGACCCCCTCGCGCTTCGCGCTGCGGCGCTCACGCCGTCACCAGCGTCGCGCTGACGCCAAGCGCGCGCAGCCGCGCTTGCGCGCGCTGCGCCTCGTCGCGCGTCGTGAAGGGACCGACGCGCACGCGAAAACGCACGCCATCGGCCGTGTCGACCTTTTCGGTGAACGGCGCGAAACCCGCCTTGCGCAACCGCTCGCTGAGGTCCTGTGCCGCGGCGTCAGTACTCAGCGCGGCGGCTTGCAGCAGGATCCGGCTGCTCTTCGATTTGGCGACGGTCTCTGCAGGCTTGGCGTCCGACACTGGCTTCGCCTTCGTTTCGGACGGCTTCTGCGCGGGCGCTTCCTTGCGGGCTGGCTTGGAATCGCTCGAGGGGCGCGCCGCCTTCGCCGGCTCGCTCTTGCTGGCTTCCCCCTTCGTTGCGCCAGGCTCGACCTTCGGTTTCTCCGCTTCCGTCGGGGGAAGATCCGGCGGCGGCGCGATCGGCACCTGTCCCGGATCGGGCACGGGGGGCATCGAAAGACGCGGCGTAAACGGCGCCTTTTCGCTCGGGATGTCGATCGGAATGTTGTCGGCAGTCGGCCGTGGCGCCGGATCGAGCAACAGCGGCACGAGGATCACCGCGGCGAGCAGCAACGCCGCCGCGCCGATCAGCCGCCGTCGCGCGCGAACCCGGAGTGCGGCCGTCGGATCGCTACCGTCGGCGCCGCGCGAGCGTGAGGCCGATCCATTGCGCTTTTCAGCCGTCGCATTCTTGTCGCGCCAGAAAGGCATGGGCATCAGGGTTTCGAAACGCGCTCATTGGTCGGGACCGGATGCACGGGCGCGCATCACTTCGGCGACCGTCGTGAAGCTGCCGAACACGACGATCCTATCATCGACCTCGACCTCGGCCAGCGCAGCGTTGTAAGCATCGGCAAGCGCTGCATACTCCTGCACGCTGGGTTCACTCGCTTCGCCTGACGCGTTGCGCACGAACGTCGCAAGCCAGGTGCTGTCTGCACCACGCGCGCCCGGAGTCGGCCCGACGTGCCAGCGATCGATCCGCGCTCCAAGCCGCGCGATCACGCCGGCAACGTCCTTGTCGCGCAACATGCCGAACACCGCATGGGTGCGCGGGAAGAACCCCATGTTGTCGAGGTTCGTCGCCAGCACCGCCGCGGCGTGCGGGTTGTGCGCGACATCGAGGACGACCGTCGGCCGGCCCGGAAGTACCTGGAAGCGTGCCGGGATTTCCACTGTGAGAAGACCCTCGCGCACTGCCTGCTGGCTGACCGGAAGGCGATCGGACAGCGCTTCGAGAGCGGCGAGCGCGCTACTGGCGTTCAGCACCTGGTTGGCGCCACGCAGCGCGGGATACGGCAGGCTTGCGCGGCGCCCGGTGC
>DASQAE010000523.1:0-4557 GCA_035635915.1 Burkholderiaceae bacterium
ATCCGCAAGGGGCGCGTGTCGCATCCGAACGCGTGGTCGCAGGCGCCGATGTGGGAGACCAATCACGTCGTGAGCCACGTGGCCATCGAATCGACCAGCGGCGGGGTTATCCAGGTCCGCTCACGCTTTCACATGATGGAGCTGCGGCGCGACGACGTGCGTCATTTTGGCGGCAGCTATCGCCACACGCTGGTGCGCGATGCAACTGGGGCGCTGCGCATTCGTTTGCAGCGCGTCGATCTTTTTAACAGCCAGGCGCCGTTCGACTACGTGTTGCAGATCTGGGTTTAATTCGTGGAAGAGATCCCCTCCCCCGCCTGCGGGGGAGGGAACAAGACAACTTAGGCGAGGTGACTGTCGTGATTGAATCGCTGCTCAAGAAAGCTGCGGCTGCCGTCACCACGGTGCTGCTGTCAGTGACCGCGTTCGCCGCCGATAAAGTCAAGATCGGCTTCGTAAGCACGCTCTCCGGGCCGTCATCGGCGCTCGGCGTCGATATCCGCGACGGTTTCCTGCTCGCCGTGAAACTCAACGGCGGCAAGCTCGGAAGCCTGCCGGCCGAAGTGCTGGTGAGCGACGATCAATTCAAGCCGGATGTCGCGCGCCAGCTCTTCGAAAAGAACGTCAAACGCGACAAGGTCGACTTCATGACCGGCGTGGTGTTCTCCAACATCATGCTGGCCGCGTTGCCGGAGGCGCTCGACAACAAGGTCATCTACATCAGCGCGAATGCCGCCCCGTCGCCGATGGCGGGCAAGGATTGCAATCCGTTGTTCTTCGCGGTCTCGTGGCCCAACGATGCGTACCACGAGGCAGCCGGTCAATTCGCCAATCAACGCGGCTTCAAGAGCGTGTATCTGCTTGCACCCAACTACCAGGCCGGCAAGGATTCGCTGGCCGGTTTCAAACGCACGTTCAAGGGCGAGGTGATCGGCGAGAACTACACCAAGCTGGGCCAGCTCGACTACGCGGCCGAACTCGCCGAGATCCGCGCTGCCAGGCCGCAGGTGCTCTATATCTTTCTCCCTGGCGGCATGGGCATCAACTTCATCAAGCAGTTCGTCGGTGCCGGGCTCGGCAAGGACATCACGCTGCTGTTGCCGGGTTTTTCTGCCGACCAGGACGTGATCAATCCGGTGGGTACGCCGATGGCAGGTCTTTTTAACACCGCACACTGGTCGCCGGACTTCACCAACGCCGCCAACCAGAAGTTCGTGGCCGAGTTCCAGAAGGAATACAAACGAGTGCCGACGCTGTACGCCTCGCAGGGCTACGACGCGGCACAGCTGATGAATGCCGCGGTGCGTGACCTGAAGGGCAACCTCGACGACGTCGAGGCCACGCGCAAGGCGCTGAAAAACGCCAAGTTCGATTCGGTGCGCGGCGCATTTCGTTTCAACACCAATCAGTATCCGATCCAGAACTACTACGTGCGCACGGTCGGTGCCGACGGCAAGGGCGGATTGATCAACAAGTCGTTCAACGAGCCGATTCTCAAGGATCACGGCGACGCGTACGTGCAGCAGTGCCCGATGAAGTAACGCCGCGGCGATGACCGGCATCTTCGTTCTCGAGCAGGCATTGAACGGCCTGCAGTTCGGGTTGATGCTGTTTCTGCTGGCTTCCGGCCTGACGCTGATCTTCGGCGTCATGGACATGATCAATCTCGCGCATGGCTCGCTCTACATGGTGGGCGCGTTTCTCTGCGCGTGGTTGACCAGCGCCACCGGTTCGTTCGTCTTCGGCGTGCTGGGCGGCGTGGTGCTGACGGCGTTGTTCGGCGCGGCGCTCGAGGTGTCGCTGTTGCGTTCGTTGTATGCGCGCGATCACCTGTCGCAGGTGCTGGCGACATTCGCCTTGATCCTGATCCTGAACGACGGCGTGAAGATGGTGTTCGGCGCCGATCTGCCGCTCTCTGCACCGGCGGCGCTCGACGGCCCGGTCGAATTGCTGCCGGGCCTGATGTATCCGGCCTATCGACTGGTGATCCTTGCGGTCGGGTTCGGGCTCGCGTTGCTGCTGTACGTGCTCGTGCAGAAAACGCGCGTTGGTGCCCTGGTACGCGCGGGCGCCTCGAACCGCGAAATGAGCGGTGCGATGGGTGTCGATGTGGCGCGGCTGTTTACGGTGGTGTTCGCCATCGGTGCAGCGTTGTGTGCCGTCGCCGGCGGGCTGCTCGGGCCGCTGCTTGCCGTTCAGGTGGGTATGGGCGAGAACATCCTGATCCTCGCGTTCGTCATCATCGTCATCGGTGGCATCGGTTCGATCCGCGGTGCGTTGATCGGCGCCATCCTCGTCGGTGCCGTCGACACGCTCGGCCGCACGCTGCTGCAACAGTTGTTCCGCGAGTTCCTGCCGCCGCAATGGGCCAGCGCCGCCGGCCCGGCATTCGCGTCGATCGCGGTCTATGTGTTCATGGCCGTCGTGCTGGTGCTCAAGCCGCAAGGCCTGTTCCCGGTGCGCAGTTGATGCCAGCGCCGGATCGATCGATCGCCATCGAACGAAGCGCAATCGTGCTTGCGGCGATCTTCGCGCTGGCGCTGCCATCGCTGCTGCATGCGCTGCAGATGGACTTCTACCTCAGCTTCGCCACTCGCGTCCTCGTGTACGCGATCGCCGCCACCAGCCTTAACCTGGTGTTGGGTTACGGTGGGATGGTTTCACTCGGGCACGCGGCGTTCGTCGGGCTGGGCAGTTACGTGACTGGGATCTTTCTGGCCGAAGGTGTGACTAACGGCGGCGTGCATCTGATCGCGACCGTGCTCATCACTGCGCTGATGGCGCTGGCGATCGGCGCCGTTTCGCTGCGCACGCGTGGTGTTTACTTCATCATGATCACGCTGGCGTTTGCGCAGATGCTGTTTTATCTCGCCAATTCGGTGAAGGGTTACGGCGGCGACGAGGGTCTTACGTTGCGTGCTCGTTCGCTGCTCGGCTTCGGCATCGATCTGAAGCACGGCCCCACGATCTACTACATCGCGCTCCTCGTGCTGGCCGGTTCGTTGTTCGCGCTGGCGCGTTTTGTTCCGTCGCGCCTCGGTCGTGCCGTGCTGGCGCTGCGCGACGACGAAGTGCGCGCCGAAGCGCTCGGCTTCCCGACGTTGCGCTTCAAGTTGACCATCTTTGTCGCGGCCGGCGCACTCGCAGGTATCGCCGGAGCGTTGAGTGTCAACCTGCAGGGTTATGTAAGTCCGAATGCGTTGCACTGGACTCAATCGGGCACGCTGCTGGTGATGGTGATCCTCGGCGGGGTTGGTTCCATCTGGGGTGGCGCGATCGGCGCCGCAGCGTTGTTGTTGTTGCAGGAGGTGCTCGCCGCTCAAACCGAGCATTGGGAGTTCTGGACCGGCTGGGTGCTGCTTGCGGTCGTGTTGTTCGCGCGCCGAGGACTGGCCGGATTGTTGTTCGATCTGCGTGCGCGTGTGCTTGCGCGATGAACGCGCTGCTCGACGTACGTGGTCTAGCCAAGCGTTTCGGCGGCGTCGTGGCGACGGACAAGGTGGACCTGCAGATCCAGCCCGGTGAGATCCATGCATTGATCGGTCCCAACGGCGGGGGTAAGACCACGCTCGTTTCGCAACTGGCGGGTCAACTGACCAGCGATGCCGGCCACATCGCCTTCGACGGTCACGACATCACACATCTTCTCGCTCACGAACGGGCGCGACGCGGACTCGTGCGATCGTTCCAGGTGACGCGCCTGTTCAAGAGCTTCAGCGTGCTCGAGAACATCGCGCTGGCGATCCAGGCCGTCTCGGGCAGCAGTCTGCGCGTCTGGCGCGCAGTGCGTACCGAAAAGGCGCTGTTCGACCGGGCGCGCGAATTGCTGACGGCCCTCGGTCTGATTGCCAAGGAAGAATTCCGGGTCGACCAGCTCGCGCACGGCGAACAACGCGTGCTCGAAGTCGGAATCGCGCTTGCCAGCCGGCCGCGCTTGCTGTTGCTCGACGAACCCATGGCGGGGATGGGACCACAGGAATCGGAAGCGATGGAGCGACTCATCGCCACGCTGCGCGCCCAATGCGCCGTGTTGCTGATCGAGCATGATGTCGATGCGGTGTTTCGTCTGGCCGATCGGGTTGCGGTACTCGTGAACGGCCGCATCATCGCGAGCGGCGACCCTGCCCAAGTGCGCGCCGATCCTGCGGTGGCTGCCGCTTACCTCGGTGAGGCCATGCCCTCATGACCACGCCTCTGTTGCAAGCACACGGTGTGCACGCCGGGTACGGCGCAAGCCCGGTGCTGTTCGGCATCGATCTGGAAATCGGCGCCGGGGAAATCGTCACGCTGCTCGGCCGTAATGGGATGGGCAAGACCACCTTCGTGCGCTCGGTGATGGGATTGCTCAGACCAAGCGCAGGCCAGATCCGCTTCGCCGACCGCGCAATCGAAACTCAGCCGGCGCATCGCATCGCGCGCCTTGGCCTGGCGCTGGTGCCGGAAGGGCGCCAGATATTCCCCAACTTGACCGTCGAGGAGCACTTGACCGCGTTTCACCGCGGCGGCGAAACCTGGAGTCCGCAGCGCGTGTTCGCGCTTTTCCCCCGGCTCTCAGAG
>DASQAE010000524.1:0-10840 GCA_035635915.1 Burkholderiaceae bacterium
AAGCTCGTGCGTGCGCTCGCCGATCAGGCGGGCAAGCTCATCCATACCTCCAACATCTACCGCGTGCGCGAACAGGAACAACTCGCCGCTCGGCTGTGCGCCATCTCGGGCATGCACGAGGTCTTTTTTGGCAACTCCGGCGCCGAGGCGAATGAGGCAGCGCTCAAGCTGGTGCGTTTTTATGGTCACAAGCACGGCAAGCCGCAGGCGCAGACGATCGTCATGCAGAACGCGTGGCATGGCCGCACCCTGGCAACCCTGGCCGCCACAGGAAGCGAGAAGGCTCGCAAGGGCTTCGATCCACTGCCGACGGGATTCATCCAGGTGCCCTACAACGATCTTGGCGCGGTGGAACGCGCTGCCGCCGCCGACCCGCGCGTGCAAGCGGTGTGGCTTGAAGTGCTGCAAGGCGAAGGCGGCATCAATGTCGCAGATCGGGCCTACGTGCGGGCGCTACGCGAAATGTGCGATGCGCGCGGCTGGCTGCTGATGATCGACGAAGTGCAATCCGGCATCGGTCGCACCGGCAAGTGGTTCGGTTTTCAGTGGTCCGACGTTGAACCGGACGTGATGACGGTGGCAAAGGGGCTTGGCTCCGGAGTTCCGATCGGTGCAATTGCAACGACCAAACGCGGTGCCGGCGTGTTCGGCCCCGGCAATCACGGCACTACGTTCGGCGGCGGACCGTTGGCCTGCCGCGCGGGCCTGGCGACGCTGCAAATCCTGGAGGAGGAAAACCTGCTCGCCAACGCAGCCGCGCAGGGCGAGCGCATTCGCAGCGGCCTGGCGCGCGAGCTTGCTGGTGTGCCGGGCGTGGTCGCAATCCGCGGCAAGGGTCTGATGATCGGTGTAGAGATGGATCGTCCCTGCGCCGAACTGGTCACGCTGGCGCTCGAAGCGCGGCTGCTCATCAACGTCACGCAGGATTCCGTGATCCGCCTGCTGCCACCGCTCATCATCCAGGCGCACGAGGCAGATGAGATCGTGGGGCGCCTCGCGCCGTGCGTGCGGCAGTTCGCCGCATCCGCGCGGCAGGCGGCATAAGGCGCAACTGTCATGGCGGCGCTTCGGCACTTCCTGCGCTGCGACGCGTTCACGCGCGAAGACTTCGAGCACGTGTTCGCACGCACGCGGATCATCAAGGATCGTTTCAAGCGGTACGAGTTCTACCAGCCGCTGCGCGATCGCACGTTAGCCATGGTGTTCGAGAAGGCGTCCACGCGCACGCGCGTCAGCTTCGAAGCGGGCATGTACCAGCTTGGAGGCTCGGTCATCCATCTGACCACGGGCGATTCACAGCTTGGTCGCGCCGAGCCGATCGAAGACACCGCTCGTGTGATCTCGCGCATGGTGGACATCGTGATGATCCGGACGTTCGAGCAGGCGAAGATCGAGCGTTTCGCCGCCTACTCGCGCGTGCCGGTGATCAACGGCCTGACCAATGAATTCCATCCTTGTCAGATCCTCGCCGACATCTACACCTACACCGAGCAACGTGGCTCGATCGAAGGACGAACGGTCGCGTGGATCGGCGACGCCAACAACATGGCGTATACATGGCTACAGGCCGCTGCCCTGCTTGGATTCACGGTTCATGTGTCGACGCCGCCGGGTTATGCACTCGATCCCGCGCGGGCTGCTGCCGGGCCACATCTGCGCGTGTTCGCCAGCCCGACTGAAGCGGCGCGCGGCGCCGACCTTGTGACGACCGACGTATGGACGAGCATGGGTTTCGAAGCGGAGAACGACGCACGGCGGCGCGCGTTCGCCGCCTGGTGCGTCGACGCGCAGCTGATGCGTGCCGCAAAGGCGGACGCGCTGTTCATGCACTGCCTGCCGGCGCATCGCGGTGAGGAAGTGACGGAAGAAGTGCTCGAAGGGCCGCAGTCGGTAGTCTGGGATGAGGCGGAAAACCGCTTGCACGTCCAGAAAGCGTTGATGGAATACCTGCTGCTGGGCCGTGATGTGCGCTGAGGCGCAAAGGGAAACGTGGGACACGTGAACAAAATGAGGCGGCGCACACTGCTTGTTTTTGCCGGCACAAGCGCGGCACTGAGCGCAGCGCCCGTACGGGGACAGGCGTGGCCCAATCGACCGCTGCGCATGATCCTGACTGCGCCGCCGGGTTCGTCGATCGATGTCCTGGGACGCACCGTCGGCGACAAGCTCAAGGATCGTCTGGGCCAGCCTATCGTCGCGGAAAATCGCCCGCAGGCCGGGGGCACTCTGGGAACCGAGACCATCGCCCGGGCCGAGAAGGACGGGTACACGTTCGGACTTTCCTTCACGGGCCCACTCGCAACGGCGCCCTACCTCTATTCGAAATTGGCGTACGACCCGGCACGCGATCTCGCGCCGATCGTGCTCGTCGGGACCGCGCCAAACATTCTGGCCGTGCCGAGCAGCCTGCCGGTGAATTCGTTCAAGGAGTTCATCGACTACGTGCGCGCGCACCCCGGCCAGCTTAACTACGCTTCGGTCGGCAATGGCAGCGCTTCACACCTGGCGATGGAGCTTTTGAAGGCGCAAGGCAAGTTGTTCGTCGTGCACATTCCGTACAACGGTGCGCCGCCCGCAGTCCAGGCCACCGCCGCCGGCGATGTGCAAGCGATCATGTCGAATCCCACTTCGTTGCTGCCCCTTATCACGGCCAAACGTTTGAAGCCGCTCGCGGTGACGAGCCGGACACGCTGGCCGCCGATGAAGGAACTGCCTACTGTGGCCGAAAGCGGGTTCGGCGACTTCGAGGCGGTGGCGTGGAACGGCTTCGTTGCCCCGGCTGGCACGGCACGCGAAACGATCGAGCATCTGAATCGCGAGATCAACGCGATCCTCGCCGAGCCGGAAGTCAGGTCACGCCTCGAAAGCGCCGGTTGGGATGTCGTCGGAGGAACGCCGCAGCAGTTCGCCGACTTCATGGCCGCCGAGCGTGCGCGCTGGCAACCGGTGATTGCGCGCAGTGGAGCGCGCCTCGACTGAACTGGCAAACCATGGCAACCATCCTGCAGCATCTTCCCGCCGGACAGCGCGTCGGCATCGCGTTTTCCGGTGGACTCGATACCAGCGCGGCGCTGTTGTGGATGCGCAAGAAGGGAGCGATCCCATACGCGTACACAGCCAACCTCGGCCAACCCGACGAGCCCGACTACGACGACATCCCGCGCAAGGCAATCCAATACGGCGCGGAAAATGCCCGCCTCATCGATTGCCGCGCGCAGCTCGTTGCCGAAGGAATCGCCGCGCTCCAATGCGGCGCGTTCCATGTCTCGACCGCGGGCCTCACTTACTTCAACACCACGCCGATCGGTCGCGCCGTCACCGGCACGATGTTGGTCGCGGCGATGAAGGACGACGACGTCAACATCTGGGGCGATGGCAGCACGTTCAAGGGCAACGACATCGAGCGTTTTTACCGCTACGGCCTGCTCGCCAATCCGAATCTCAAGATCTACAAGCCGTGGCTCGACCAGGCCTTCATCGAAGAGCTCGGTGGGCGCGCGGAGATGTCGGAGTTCATGCGCCAGTCAGGTTTCGCCTACCGCATGCCTGCAGAGAAGGCGTACTCGACCGACTCGAACATGCTCGGCGCCACGCACGAGGCGAAGGACCTAGAGCAGCTCGAGCGCGGCATCGGGATCGTGCAGCCGATCATGGGCACGGCGTTCTGGCGCGACGACGTGCAGATAAAGCGCGAGCAGGTAGCCATCCGCTTCGAGGAAGGCCAACCGGTCGCGTTGAACGGCATGACCTTCGCCAGCGCGGTCGATTTGCTGCTCGAGGCGAATCGCATCGGCGGCCGCCATGGCCTCGGCATGTCGGACCAGATCGAAAACCGCATCATCGAAGCCAAGAGTCGCGGCATCTACGAGGCACCCGGTCTGGCGCTGCTTTTTATCGCGTACGAGCGCCTGATCACGGGCATCCACAACGAAGACACGATCGAGCAGTACCGCGACAACGGCCGCCGGCTGGGTCGCTTGCTCTATCAGGGCCGCTGGTTCGATCCGCAGGCCATCATGTTGCGCGAAACCGCGCAGCGTTGGGTCGCGCGCGTAATCACGGGTGAGGTCACGGTCGAACTGCGGCGCGGCAACGACTACTCGATCGTCAACACCACCTCGCCCAACCTCACCTACAAGCCGGAGCGGCTGACGATGGAAAAAGGCGAGTCGAGTTTTTCGCCGCAGGATCGTATCGGCCAGCTGACAATGCGCAATCTCGATATCGCCGACACGCGCGAAAAGCTGATCACGTACGCGAACGTCGGCCTGCTTTCGCAGGGCGGCGACTCACCGCTGCCGCTGATACAGGTCGACAAAAAAAGCGACTGAAGCCTCAGACGATCACAGGCTCGGGCTCGAGCACCACACCGAAGCGCTCGGCGACTTTATTCTGCACCTCGCGCGCAAGTGCGAGGATTTCCGCGCCGGTCGCCCCGCCGCGGTTGACCAGAACCAGCGCCTGCCTCTCGTAGATACCGGCGCGGCCGCGGGTCGCGCCCTTGAGGCCTGCCGCATCGATCAGCCATCCGGCGGCGAGCTTGTAACGCCCGCCCGGCAGCGCATACCCGACCAGCGACGGAAAACGCGCGATCAGTTCACCATGTTTCTCGCGCGAGACGACCGGGTTCTTGAAAAAACTCCCGGCGTTGCCGAGCGACATCGGATCGGGAAGCTTGCGGCGCCGGATGGCGACTACGGTGTCGAAGATATCGCGCGCGGTCGGAACGGCGACACCACGGTGCTTCAACTCGTTCGCGACGTCGGCGTAACCGGCGATCGGTTGCCAGCGCTTCGGCAATGCGAGCACGACCAAAGTGATCAGGCGGCCGCTGGCGAGATCCTTCTTGAAGATGCTGTCGCGGTAGCCGAAATTGCACTCTTCCAGTGCCAGCTTCACGGTGCGATGTTGGTCGAAGTCCCAAGCAGTAAGGCTGTTGAAGCGCTCGGCGAGTTCCAGTCCATATGCGCCGATGTTCTGGATCGGCGCCGCACCTACCTGGCCGGGAATCAACGCAAGGTTCTCCAGTCCGGGGCGGTCATTCGCGAGCAGTGTCTCAACGGTTGCGTGCCAGTTTTCGCCGGCGCCCACCTCGATCAACCACGCGTCCGCGGTTTCACCGACTTCCCGCAACCCGCGCAGATCGACCTTGACGACGACTCCATCGAAGTCGCTGACGAACAACAGATTGCTGCCCCCACCGACGATCAGGCGTTTCAAACCGCTCAGCAGCGGGTGGTTATCCAGCTCGGCCAGCTCGTCCGTTGAACCGATCCGGACCAAGAAACGCGCCTTGGCATCGACCCCAAACGTATTGAAGGGTCGAAGTGCCGCATTTTCGAGGACTTCCAGTGGCATCGGACCAGTATAAGAACGCCGCCGGCGCGACTCGTCCGCGTCGCGGCAGCTTGGATCAAAGCTTGAGACTGTGGCACCTCTGCAACACGCGATTCGCTTCGGCTGTGTCCCACCGCTGGTGGGTTGCCTCTCTTGGCTTTTTTTCCTGCTACCGCTAACATGGTACGGTAGGTCAAATAGATGAAGCCCCGTCTGCGCTCTTACGATCCCTTCGCCAATCTGCATCCGCAAATGGCGCAGCCTGCAGCGAATGATGCAGTGACGCGAAACACACAGGCTCTCGCGGCGAATGGCAGTGAGCGCTCCGTCATCGAGTCTCGTCATCCCGGCATGGCCCAAGCAATTTCTCTGATGTGGGGATACCCAGAGCTCAACGCGTACTTTGATCGGCTCTGGATTGCCGATGGTTCGCAGACGCCGATCGATCCCGAGGCCATGTCGGAATTGATGCTGCTGGCGCAGATCCATCAGATCCTGGTACCGCAGCGGCCCGGACGTTCGCTCGCAACGATCTACGGAAGTGACTACGCCCGCGGCGGCCGGCGCGACGTTTGGGAAGACGTGCCGCCGCCGCGACGCTAGCGCGTCGTCGCAGCCTTACCGCACCAACCCTTCGCTCCAGCGCGCATAGAGCCGCGCTGCCACCCGGTTCATTGCAGTACAGCGCGCCTCAACGCGCTCGAGCATTTGCTCGGCATCCTGCACCCCCGCACCACCATTGAGCCGGCGCTCGACCTCGACCTCTTCCACCCATGTCCGATCATCGGTCCAGGCGCGGATCAAGGCCGGCGTCATCTCGCAGTGAAACTGCATCCCGAGGTGCGCGTATTTCTCGCGCTCGATCACGTAGGCTTGGCGCGCACAGAACGAGCTGGCAAGAAAGTTCTTTGCTTGCGGCGGCAGTGCGAACGTATCGCCGTGCCATTGGAACATCTCGACCGATTGCACCGTGCCGTCGTTGAGCCAGCGGGCGGCAAGCGCGTGATCGGTCACCTGGACATCGCCCCATCCGATTTCTTTCACCGCATGGCGCGTCACCGGCGCACCAAAGGCCTTTGCGAGCAGCTGACCACCCAGGCAATGACCGATGACCGGAACACCCGCTTCGTCGGCTGCGCGCACCAGACGCAGCTCGTCGTTTATCCACGGCAGTGGATCATTCACGCTCATCGGTCCACCCATCAGGCAGATGCCGGAGAACGCGCGCGGATCCGTAGGAACCCGCTCACCGCGATACGGCTCGACCTTCTGCGACGCGATGCCGCGGCTGTCGAGCCAGGTCTGGAAGTAGCCCGGCTCGACATCGACCGCGTGCTGGAAGATCGCTACCGGACGCATCGGGCTGCGACCTGTGCGACTCAGGCGACGGAGCGGGCGCGCCGTGGTGCCTGCAGCAGGCCGCCGAAGCGAGCGCGGATCGACTCCTCGATGCCGGCCGCATCCAATCCGACGCTGGTCAGAAGCAGCGCCGGGTCGCCATGATCGACGAACTCGTCGGGTAGCCCCAGTCGCAGCAATGGCCGCTCGATGCGCAATTCGCCGAGCGCTTCAGCACACGCGGATCCGGCCCCGCCCATCACGACGTTTTCCTCGACGCTCACCAGCGCGTCGTGCGACTCGGCGAGCCGCCGCAGCAGATCGCGATCGAGCGGCTTGACGAAGCGCATGTTGGCGACTGTTGCGTCGAGCGCCGCCGCAGCGACAAGTGCCGGATGCAACATCGTCCCGAACGCAAGGATTGCAATGCGCCGTCCCTCTGGCGCCGTGGATTCGCGCCGCACTTCGCCGCGGCCGATCGGCAACGTCTTGAGCTCAGGGTCGATCGTGGCGCCGATGCCGCTGCCGCGCGGATAACGTACCGCGGCGGGTGCGTTCGAGCGAAACGCGGTCGTCAGCATTTGCCGGCACTCATTCTCGTCTGCCGGCGTCATCACGATGAGGTTCGGGATGCAGCGCAGATACGACAGATCGAATGCGCCGTGATGTGTCGCCCCGTCGGCACCGACCAGTCCGCCACGATCGAGCGCAAAGGTGACCGGCAGATTCTGCAAAGCGACGTCGTGGATCAGCTGATCGTAGCCGCGCTGCAGGAACGTCGAATAGATGGCCAACACGGGTCGCATGCCATCGCACGCGAGCCCGGCGGCAAACGTCACCGAATGCTGTTCGGCAATGCCGACGTCGAAATAACGGTTCGGGAACTCACGCTCGAAGCGCACCAGGCCCGAGCCCTCGCGCATCGCCGGCGTAATTCCGATGAGGCGCGCGTCGTCGCGCGCCATGTCGCAGAGCCAGTCGCCGAATACCTGCGTGTAGGTCGGTTTGCCGGCCGCAGCCTTCTTGATGCCTTCTTTCGGATCGAACTTGCCAGGGCCGTGATACAGCACCGGATCGGCCTCGGCGAGCTTGTAGCCCTGCCCCTTTTTCGTTACCACGTGCAGGAACTGCGGTCCACCGAGTTCGCGCAGGTTCTGCAAAGTCGGGATGAGCGAGTCCAGATCGTGGCCGTCGATGGGGCCGATGTAGTTGAAGCCGAACTCCTCGAACAGCGTACCCGGCACGACCATGCCCTTGGCATGCTCCTCGAACTTGCGCGCGAGTTCGAACAGAGGCGGCACCGGTCGCAACATCTGTTTGCCG
Organism: Burkholderiaceae bacterium; assembly: GCA_035635915.1. GTDB lineage: Bacteria > Pseudomonadota > Gammaproteobacteria > Burkholderiales > Burkholderiaceae_F > JAKANT01. Next base: position 7,999 of record DASQAE010000524.1, read on the forward strand.
ACGCTCTTCGCCGCAGCGTAGAACTTGCCGCTCATCAGGCGCGCGAGATATCGATTCATGCCACCGACCGGAGGCGAGATCGACATGTCGTTGTCGTTCAGGATCACCAGCAGTCGGATGTTATCGATCACCCCTGCGTTGTTGAGCGCCTCGAACGCCTGTCCTGCACTCATCGCGCCATCGCCGATCACGGCGACCACGTGACGCTGCTCGCCCAGGTTGCGCGCCGCGACCGCCATGCCGAGGGCGGCTGAAATCGATGTCGATGAATGCGCCGTGCCGAACGTGTCGTACTCGGATTCCGCACGCCGCGGAAAGCCCGATATGCCGCCAAATTGGCGCAGCGTCGGCATTGCTTCGCGCCGGCCGGTCAGGATCTTGTGCGCATAGGTCTGATGACCGACGTCCCACACGATGCGGTCCAACGGAGTGTTGAACACGTAGTGCAAAGCGATCGTCAATTCGACCGTGCCGAGATTGGAGGACAGGTGACCTCCGGTCTTCGAAACCGACTCGAGCACGAAGCCGCGCAATTCTTCGGCCAGTGGCGAAAGCTGCGCGCGCTCGAGCTTGCGCAGGTCGGCCGGCGAATTGATGGAAGTCAGGAGGTCGGACATCGTGGTCTCTTGATTTCGTCCGTCTCAAAACGAGCGCAAGACGATGAAGTCGGCCAATTGTCGCAGACGCAGGGTTGCTGCAGATCCGCTCGCCGTGTCGATCCCTTCGAGCGCCGCGATCGCATCTCTGCGCAGGCGCTCTGCACGCTCGCGCGCTGCTGCGAGACCGAGCACCGACACATAGGTCGGTTTGTTCTTCTGAGCGTCCTTGCCGGCGGTTTTCCCAAGCACTTCGGACGTTCCCTCGACGTCGAGCACGTCGTCGACGATTTGGAAGGCGAGTCCAATCGCGCGCCCGTAGCGGTCCAGCGCTGCCAGCGTTCCGGTATCCACGCCGCCGCTCAGTGCACCCATTCGCACCGAAGCCAGCAACAACGCTCCGGTCTTCTTGCGATGCATGGTCTCCAATTCCGCCAGGCTGAGCGACTGGCCGGTCGAATCGAGGTCAATCGCCTGGCCACCGCACATCCCGTCGGTGCCGATCGCGTGCGCCAGTTCGCGCATCAGTGCTGCCCGCACCTCGCTCGGCGCGGGTGCGTCTGCCAGGACACGAAACGCTTCGGCTTGCAACGCGTCGCCGGCAAGCATTGCGGTGGCTTCGTCGAAGGCCACGTGCACGGTCGGGCGCCCGCGCCGCAGAACATCGTCGTCCATGCACGGCAGATCGTCGTGAATCAGCGAATAAACATGGACGAATTCCACTGCGAGCGCGGCGCAGTCGAGGATGCGCGTCTCAGCCGCCACGTGTGCGCACTGGCCCGCGCCATAGACCAGCAGGGGTCGCACGCGCTTGCCAGCGCCGAGCGCGGCGTAACGAATGGCTTCATGCAGCCGCTGCGGCGCGCGCTCGATCGGTGGCAATTCGGCCTGTGCACGCGCTTCGAAGCGCTCGAGTTCGTGCGCCAGCCATTGCGCGAACGGCGCTTGTGTCGGCTCCGAAGATAGTGCCGCCGATCCGGATTCGTTCACTAGCTTCCCTGCGTACCGCGCATCTGGTTCGGATCAAGCGGCTTCAACAAGTCTCCGTCCAGCACTTTGATCTGCTCTTCCGCCGCAGCGAGCCGCGCCTGGCAGTACCTGGCGAGTTCGGCGCCACGCTGATAAGCGGCGATCGAGTCATCGAGGCCCAGTTGACCCGACTCCATGCGCCGCACGAGCGCGTCGAGTTCCTCGAGCGCTTGTTCGAAGGTCAGTTCACTGACTTGTAGCTGTGTTGCAGGGCTTTTCGCCATGCGTTCGCCTCCGTGATGCACGCGGCGATTCTAGAGCGGTTGCGCGGTCGCGACCGCGTCCATCGACCGCGGCGGGTGGCGTGCCTGACGGCCCGCGCGGCTACACTGCATCGTCATGCAATCGCTCTGGATGCTGGTTTCGGCCCTTTTTTTCGCGCTGATGGCGGCATGTGTCAAGCTCGCGTCAGCGCATTACGGCACCGCGGAAATCGTGCTCTTCCGCTCGCTGGTCGGTGTGGTGGTTCTGTTCGCTTACGCGCGCCTTACCGGACAATCGCTGTTAACCAGCGTTGCGGGCATGCACATTCGCCGCAGCGTGATGGGCGTCACCGCGCTGGCGCTCTGGTTTTATGCCATCGGCAAGCTGCCCTTGGGCACGGCGATGACGCTCAACTTCTCCTCGCCGCTTTTTTCGACTGCATTCGTGATCGGTGCTGCTCTGATTTCCGGCCGCCGCGTGCCATGGGCCCTCGCCGGGTGTGTCGGCATCGGATTCGCCGGCGTCGTCCTGATCCTGCGTCCTTCGTTTGTCGCAGGCCACGAACTACCGGCGCTGGTGGGCCTGTTGTCAGGTTTTCTTTCCGCCGTGGCGTATCGGCACGTGCGTGACCTCGGGCGTATCGGCGAACCCGAGTGGCGCACGGTCTTCTACTTTTCGCTGTGCGGTTCGGTGCTTGGACTCATCGGTGCCGTGCCGGATGGCCTGACGCGCGACCACACTGCTGCTGGCCTTGTCACGCTGATTGCAGTGGGCGTATCTGCAACGCTGGCGCAGCTCACAATGACACGCGCTTACGGCAAAGGACGCACCGTACTCACGGCCAATCTGCAGTTCTCCGCGATCGTTTTCGCCGCGCTGCTCGGCATGGTCGTGTTCGGCGATCGCATCGGTTTTGCAGGGTGGCTCGGTATCGGCATCATCATCGCGAGTTGTGTTGCTGCCGCCGCACTGGTCGCACGTCGGCCGGCCACACCGATTCTCGAATCAACCAT
>DASQAE010000525.1:0-3229 GCA_035635915.1 Burkholderiaceae bacterium
AGCAGGTGCCGGGACGAACGCTTCCCACCAATCGCCGAAATCACACGCGGACATCGTGCGCGCGGTCAGCAACGCCTCGCATAACCCGGGTGAAAGGAAATCATCACCGGATGGTTCGTAGTCCGCTGGATAACGCCGGTCGGTGCCGAACCAGGACGCGGCGCGGGCGGCGATCGCGTGCGCAAGGGCGCGATGCTCGCGAACCATGGCGTAGTCGCGCGCGAGCACCAGGGCGAATGCGCTGTTGCCGTGACTGCCGGCCCGGACGGGATAGTCCGCGCGCGCAAGGTGATCGATCAAACGCTGGGCCAGATGCTGTGCCAACGGCGCGAGCGTGTCAGCCCATACGCGCGCACGCGCCCGATCAAGCGCGAGCAGATCGAGCTCGGCAGCAAGCTTCAACAGCCAACCCCAGCCGTAGGGTCGTTCGAACGAAGCGCGGCTCGGGGTGGAGATGTATGCGATTTCGCGTTCGACGCCGGCCGGCGTCAGGCGCGTCTCAAACTGGGCCTCGATCGCGGCGACGTCGACTGCGCTCGGGTCCAGCCGCAGGCACCGTGCAAGCGTCCAGTGCATGTGCACGCAGGAGTGCCAGTCGTAGCTGCCCCAGAAGACCGGGAACAATTCACGCGGCGCGCGTACTTCGTCCGCATTGCGCACCATGTGCGCGAGGTGATATGGATACTCGGTTCCGACGTTGGATAACGCGACGCGCGCAAGGCGGCGCGTCATGTCGGCGTGAAGACTCGGGTCGGCCGAAGGGGGCATCGACCGCACGTTAACCGTCGCGGTCGGCCCGATGCAAGTGAAGCGGCGTCAGGGAACGTCGGCCAGAAGACCAGGCGCCGGTTTACCCGGGACCTGACGATCGGCATCGAACACCAGGTTCTCGCCGATACGCAGGCGGATCCAGTCCGGATACGCGTAGCGATAACCGCTCAAATGGTCGACTACGAGCATGGCGGTGCCACCCGGCAGCAGTGCCTTGACGGCACCATCCACCACGGAGCCGCGCGAGACGGCGGTACCGCGTGCAATCAAGCTGCCGCGGTGGCATTCGATCTGCAGGTCGCTCGATGAGCGGCGCACCTGCAAGTCGCGCATCGGTGCATCGCCAAAATAGTCCGCTGCCGCATTGCTGGCTTGGCAGCGCATGGCGATTGGGCGATCCAATGCGTCAACGACCTGGATGTTGACCGACTGTGTCGGCGTGCCTGTGACCGTGGCGCAACCCGCGAGGGCGAGCGCGGCGAGCGGCAACAGGAAACGCAAGGAAAAGAATTCGATGAAGGAGCGCACGAACCCATGCTACGAAGTCGAGCTCGAAACGCGATAGTCACGCGCTGCACGGCCGGAAGGATGAGCGTGCGAATGATGAGTGAGTTTTCAGAGGAGAGACGCGAGTTTGCTTGCGGATGGACTAGCCCGCATTGGAAAGCTGTCAGCTGCTGAGGGATGCCGGCCCGCGCGCGCCGGGCGGAGTGTTCCCTCCCCCGCGTGCGGGGGAGGGTTAGGGTGGGGGCCGCACACGTTCGCCTCGTCAGTCACACGGCAGCGCAAGCGGAGCCACGACACGCCGCCTCTCCCCGTCGTTATCCGTCAGCGTCTCGAGGAACGCCAGCAAGTCGCTCATCTCGCCCGGCGTCAGGTTCAAGCGTCGCAGGATGCGCTCGCCGTCGGCGTGCAGGCGATCCTCATCGAGCTCTGAGTAATGCCCCAGCACATCGCGCAGCGTGGGAAAACGTCCATCGTGCATGTAGGGCGCGGTGACCGCGACATTGCGCAGGCTGGGCGTGCGGAACTCACCCCAATTGCGGTGCTCGAGTTGCACATGGCGCGTGGTCTGCGCGGTAACGCGCGATCGGTCATCGTTGTATCGACCCAGAAGATTGAACGGGCTCGCGCGGACGTTGCGGATGCCGTCATAACGGCCGGGATCGACCACGCCGGGCCGGATGAAAAATGGCACGCCGTTGTCGTGGAACTCGCCGTTGCTGAAGTTGGGCCCGCTGTGACAAACGAAGCAGTTGCCGCGGCCGACGAACAGACGCAGGCCACGTTTGGCTGCGTGGGGATAACGCGCCTGTGCCGGCTGATCGCCGCGCGCAAGCGCGTCGCGAAAGTCGTCGAACGGGGTGCGCCCGGTCGTGAGCGTCTCCTGGAATGCCGCCAGAGCCTTGGCGACGTCAACGAGCACGGCCTCATCATCGGCCGGGACGGGACGCTTGAACGCAAGCTCGTAGCGGCAAGCCATCCCATCGCCCGTACGCATGCCGTGCGCGACCACCTGCGGGCTCGACCCCAGTTCGCGCGGATCGAGAATCGGCCGCAACGTTGCCATCCACAGGCTGTCCGAGGTGCCGCCCCAGCCGTACCAGTGTTGCTGACGCAGATTGGCAAGCGTCTGGGCATTGCGATCGACCGGGGCCAGCGCATGTGCACGTGCCAGTGTGTCGGTGAACGCACGATCGGGTTGATGGCACGCAACACACGCAACGTAACCGTTGGGCGAAAAACGCGGATCGAAAAAAAGCTTGCGGCCGAGATCGATTGCGTACGGCTCGCCTGAAACGCGATTGCTCGGATCGCGCGTTGCAGGTGGAGGCCACGGGCCAAACGCGACGATGCGCGCGATCTCGTCGCTGGTGAATTGCACGGGAGCATCGGCGGCGGTTGCGCCTCCAACCACGCACGCTGCCGATGACGCAACTAGCGCGAAGCGGGCGATTGCGCAGCGCGTGGACGATCGCATCGACGAATACCTCAAGCCGACTTGAAGCATTCTGCGCCGAAATGAGTGACGGTCGCTCTATTTGGTGCCGAAGATTCGATCGCCCGCGTCGCCGAGACCGGGAACGATGTAGCTGTGCTCGTTCAGCCGCTCGTCGATTGCCGCCGCGTACACCGGTATCTCGGGATGGTTGCTGTGAAAGTGGCGCAGCCCTTCGGGGCAGGTGATCAGGCTCACGAAACGGATCGAGCGCGGCTTGGTTTCCTTCAACCGATCGACTGCGGCGACCGCAGAATTCCCGGTGGCGAGCATCGGGTCGAGCACGATCGCATCGCGCTCGCGCATGCCGTGCGGCATCTTGAAGTAATACTCGACCGCAACCAGCGTCTTCGGATCGCGATACAACCCGATGTGACCGACGCGCGCGCCCGGCACGACGCTCAGCATGCCGTCGAGAAATCCAAGACCGGCACGCAGGATCGGTACGAAGACAATTTT
>DASQAE010000526.1:0-5443 GCA_035635915.1 Burkholderiaceae bacterium
CCGATTGATCTGGTGGTGGTCAATCTTTATCCATTCGAAGAAACCATCGCCAAGCCAAACGTAACTCTCGCGGAAGCGATCGAAAACATCGATATCGGCGGCCCGGCCATGCTGCGCAGCGCGGCGAAGAACCACGCCTCGGTGACGGTGATTGTCGATCCCGCCGACTACACCACCGTGCTCGACGAGTTGCACATGCATAGCGAGGTGGCAGCCAGTACGCGATTCGCCCTGGCGAAGAAGGTCTTTGCCCACACCGCGCGCTATGACGGCGCGATCAGCAACTACCTGTCCTCGCTCGACGACAACGCGCAGCGCGGCACGTTTCCGCAGACGCTCACGCGCCAGTGGGAAAAGGTGCAGGACATGCGCTACGGCGAAAATCCGCATCAGGGCGCCGCGTTCTACCGGGAATACAAGGTGGGTGCCGGGCTGCTGGCCGGTTACCTCCAGCTTCAGGGCAAGGAACTGTCGTACAACAACATCGCCGATGCGGACGCGGCATGGGAGTGCGTGCGCGTTTTTGCAACCACCGCGTGTGTGATCGTCAAACACGCCAACCCGTGCGGTGTAGCGGTGGCCGCTTCGCCCGATGCCGCTTATGCCAAGGCACTCGCCACCGATCCGACGTCCGCCTTCGGTGGAATCATCGCGTTCAACCGCACCGTCGATGCGACGTGCGCCAAGGCGATCACCAAACAGTTCGTCGAAGTAGTGATCGCACCCGAGTTCGACGCCGCTGCGCGCGCGGTGTTCGACACCAAACCGAACGTACGGCTGCTGACGCTTGCAACCGGAGCTGCCCGCAACGACTTCGATTTCAAGCGCGTCGGCGGCGGTTTGCTGGTCCAATCGCCCGACGCGAAAGGAATCGCGCCGGACGAGTTGAAGGTCGTCACCAAACGTGCGCCAACGGCTGACGAACTGGACGATCTTCTGTTCGCATGGCGGGTGGCGAAGTTCGTCAAGTCGAACAGCATCGTGTTCGCGCGCGCCGGGCAGACACTCGGCATCGGTGCGGGACAGATGAGCCGCATCGATTCGGCGCGTATTGCTGCCATCAAGGCTGAAGAAGCGGGGCTTCGTCTCGCGGGTTCGGCGGCCGCATCCGACGCGTACTTCCCGTTTCGCGATGGGCTCGACAAGATCGCGCAGGCGGGCGCCGCGTGCGTGATTCATCCTGGTGGCAGCATGCGCGACGCCGAAGTGATCGCTGCCGCGGACGAACACAACCTTGCAATGGTCTTCACGGGTACACGGCACTTCCGCCACTGAAAGCACCATTTCACGGCAGAGGCGCAAAGAGGATGCTTCTTCTTTGCCTGCCCTCGATTTCTCCGCGTGCTCTGCGCTGAAGATCGGATCTTCGTACGGCGCGTCGGGCGGCATGGCAGAATCGCCGCCGTGGCGCGCACCCGCATCCTCGGCATCGACCCCGGTCTGAACCGCACCGGCTTCGGCGTCATCGAGGTCGATGGCAGCCGCATCATCTGCATCGATGCGGGCGTGATCCGGATCCCTGCCGGATCACTCGCGCAGCGCATGCGCGCGATTCTCGAAGGTCTTGGCAGCGTGATTGCGGCCACGGTTCCGCAGCGTGCCGCGATCGAAAAGGTGTTCGTCAATATCAATCCGCAGTCGACCTTGTTGCTCGGCCAGGCGCGCGGGGCTGCGATCTGCGCCGCCATCGCGGCGAATCTGGACGTCAGCGAACACACGGCACTGCAGGTCAAACAAGCCGTTGTCGGCTACGGGCGTGCAGACAAAAAACAGGTGCAGGTGATGGTGCAACGCCTGCTCTGCTTGAGCGTGATGCCGGTGCCAGACGCTGCAGACGCGCTCGCGTGTGCCATCTGCGATGCGCACGGTGCGCGACTGGCGCATCTCGCCCCGAACAAGCGCGGGGCGTCCACACGCGCTCGCCGCTCGCGCGCCGCGTGGCGTTCGCTCGGTGAACGCCTCCTGCGCGGCACCCCATGATCGGGCGCCTGACGGGAACGCTCGCCGCAAAACATCCTCCCGGCGTGCTCGTGGACGTCAACGGCGTCGGCTACGAACTCGACGTGCCGATGAGCACGTTCTACAACCTGCCTGCGCTCGGCGAACGCGTGACGCTGCTGACGCATCTGGCCGTGCGCGAGGACGCGCACCAGCTCTACGGTTTCGCGAGCGCGACCGAACGTCAGACCTTCCGCGAGTTGATCCGCATCTCCGGAATCGGCGCGCGCACCGCGCTGTCGGTGCTCTCCGGCCTGAGTGTCGATGAACTGGCGCAAGCCGTGGCACTGCAGGACGGCAGCCGTCTCACGCGGATTCCGGGCATCGGCAAAAAAACCGCCGAGCGCCTGCTGCTCGAACTCAAAGGACGGCTCGCGCCGGCGCTTGCAGGTGCGGAGACGCCGTCGGGGGCGAGCGATCCGGCAGCCGACATCGTGCGTGCGCTTCTGGCGCTCGGCTATTCCGAGAAAGAAGCATCCGCTGCGGCGCGCCTTGTTCCTGCCGGCAGCGGCGTCTCGGACGGCATACGCTTCGCCCTAAAATCGCTCGCCAAGGCGTGATGTGATCGATACCGCGTGAGCGAAGACCGCCTCATAGCTGCCACGCAGACCTCGCCCAACGAGGAAGTGGTCGAACGCGCGCTGCGGCCGCAGCGCCTGGCCGAGTACGTAGGCCAGGCCAAGATCCGCGAGCAGCTCGACATCTTCATCAGCGCCGCGCGCAAGCGCGGTGAGGCACTCGACCATCTGCTGCTGTTCGGTCCGCCGGGGCTCGGCAAGACCACGCTCGCGCACATCGTCGCGCACGAAATGGGCGTCGGCCTGCGCCAGACGAGTGGACCCGTGCTCGAGCGCCCCGGCGATCTTGCAGCCTTGCTGACCAACCTCGAAAAAAACGACGTGCTTTTTATCGACGAGATCCACCGGCTGTCGCCGATCGTCGAGGAGATCCTTTATCCGGCGCTCGAGGATTTCCAGATCGACATCATGATCGGCGAGGGCCCGGCGGCGCGTTCGATCAAGATCGACCTGCAGCCGTTCACTCTGGTTGGCGCTACGACGCGCGCCGGCATGCTCACCAATCCGTTGCGCGATCGCTTCGGCATCGTCGCGCGGCTGGAGTTCTACACCGAGCAGGAACTCACCACGATCGTCGAGCGCTCGGCGCGCCTGCTGAAAGCGCGTATCGACGCCGAAGGCGCGCTCGAGATCGCGCGCCGCGCGCGTGGCACGCCGCGCATCGCCAACCGCCTGCTGCGGCGCGTGCGTGATTTCGCCGAGGTACGCGCCGGCGGCCATGTCTCGCGCGGCGTGGCGGACGAGGCGTTGGCCATGCTCGACGTGGACCGCCTTGGCCTCGACGTGATGGACCGCAAGCTGCTCTGCGCGATCATTGAAAAATTCGGCGGTGGTCCAGTCGGCATCGACAACCTTGCCGCGGCAGTCGGCGAGGAGCGCGAAACCCTCGAGGACGTGGTCGAGCCGTTCCTGATCCAGCAGGGCCTGCTGCAGCGAACCCCGCGTGGTCGCATCGCCTCTGTCAACGCGTATCGCCATCTTGGTCTCGTTGCTCCTCCCGGAGCAGCGGCCGCCGATTCGCTGTTCTAGGGCGCGAAATTTGCCTGAGGAAACTTGCTCAGATCCATTCGCCGCAGTGCGGTAGTGCAACGCCTCGATCGGGGTGGCCCGGAATGGGGAAGGCACTAGAATCGCCGGCTTTGCTGTAATCAAACCCTAGAGGAGGCTGGATGGACTTTGCGCAACATCAGCGCAACCCGGCCCGGCATCTGGTCGGCGTTGGCGGGGTCATTCTGCTGCACATCCTCATCATCTACGCGCTGATCACTGGACTGGCACGCAAGGTGGTCGAGGTGGTCAAGGGACCGATCGACGTCAAGGTGATCGAGGAGGTGATCAAAAAACCGCCTCCGCCGCCGGAGGTCATTCCCCCGCCGCCGAAGATGCAGGCACCGCCGCCCCCGTTCGTTCCGCCGCCGGAAGTCGTGATCGCACAGCCGCCACCGGCACCAACGATCACAGCGGTGACGCCGGAAGCACCTCCCGCTCCGCAGGCGCCGGTCATCACCAAAGCGCCCGAAGCACCGCCCGCTCCGGCGCCACCCGTGCGAAGCGCCCAAGTGGCATGTCCCAACTACTTGGAAGTGATGAAGTCGATCCAATATCCGCGCGAAGCGTTGCTCGACAACATCCAGGGCGAGGTAGTGGTCGAGTTCACGATTACCGCCGCCGGCCAGGTGAAAGACGCCGTAATCAAGTCGTCGAGCAACCGGATTTTCAACCGCGTCGCCTTGAGCACCGTCCAGACCCGGCTCACATGCCAGGGGCAGGGGCAGGACGTGCGCGTTCTCGCACCCATCGGTTTCAAGATCAATTGAAGTTCCGCGCACGACTGCTCACGAGGCATCAGCGCAAACGCGCACACGCGTACACCCTTATCCAAATCCGCCCCAAAAAGGAGAACTTTCGATGACATCCCTACTCCGTCGCGTCATCGCCTGCCTGGCCTTGACCCTCGCCGCGGCCACTTTCGCCATGCCGTTGGCCGTGCAGGCTCAGGATGCGACCAAGGCCACCGCGCCGGCTGCCTCAGGTCAGGTCGCGCCCACCGTAACCAAGGAAACGGTCGACAACCCGTACGGCTTGGAGGCGCTGTGGCGCGGAGGTGACTTCGTTTCCAAGGGCACGCTGATCATCCTCGTGATCATGTCGATGGGCAGCTGGTACATCATCTTCGTCAAGCTGTGGGAGCAGTACAAGCTGATGGCCGAAGGCAGGGCGATGCGCAAGTCCTTCTGGAAAGCAACCTCGCTGCGCGATGGGGCGAAGAAACTCAAGGGATCCAGCGCCTACCGCTTCATCGCCGAGTCCGGCCTGGATGCGAACGAGCATCACGAAGGTTCGCTCACAGAAAACATCGATCTGAACACCTGGGTCACCATGTCGGTGCAACGCGCCGTGGAGAGCGTGCAGAACCGCCTGCAGGATGGCCTCGCGTTCCTGGCGACGGTGGGGTCCACCGCCCCGTTCGTCGGGCTGTTCGGAACCGTCTGGGGCATCTATCACGCACTGACAGCTATCGGCATCGCCGGCCAGGCGTCGATCGACAAGGTCGCGGGCCCGGTGGGCGAGGCGCTGATCATGACCGCGATGGGTCTTGCGGTCGCAGTTCCAGCCGTGCTCGGCTACAACTGGCTGGTCCGGCGCAACAAGGTGGTGATGGAATCGGTGCGCGGCTTCGGCTCCGATATGCACGCCGTGCTGCTCGGCCGCAAGCCGGAAGCGAAACCGGTACCGGCGCGCTGAGCGGGTTCATCGGAGGCCATCATGGCGATGAACTTAGGTTCCGGCGAAGGCGAGGACGAAGCGATCTCCTCGATCAACACCACGCCGCTGGTCGACGTGATGCTGGTGCTGCTGATCATCTT
>DASQAE010000527.1:0-2170 GCA_035635915.1 Burkholderiaceae bacterium
GTACGCCATGGCAAAGCGCGTCATGGCGCAATTGACAGCGTGCGCGGCATGAGCGAGGCGTCGACAGCGAGCTTCGATGTCGCCTTCGTAGTGAACGGAAGCGCCATCAGCGAACAGGTCGCGCCGCGGACCACCTTGGTCGATTTTTTGCGCCAACGGTTGGGTTTGACCGGATCGCACGTCGGCTGCGAGCACGGCGTCTGCGGCGCGTGCCACGTGCGCGTCGACGGCCAAGTGCTGCGCGGCTGTCTGCTGCTCGCGGTGCAGGCAGACGGCGCCGACGTGCAGACAATCGAGGGACTGTCGTCGTCGGGCGAAATTGCGGACCTTCAGGAAGCGTTCGTGCGGCGCAATGCCATGCAATGCGGGTTTTGCACGCCCGGGATGCTGATGATCGCGGCGGAACTTCTGGCGCGGCGCGAGGTGCCGTCGCGCGAGGCCATTCGAGATGCCCTATCAGGCAACTACTGCCGCTGTACCGGCTATCAGTCGATCGTTGACGCGATCGAAGAAGTTGCGCGCGCCCGGTACGGGATCGCCGCATGACCATGACGCAGGAACCCATTGGGAAGGGAGAGCCGCGCGCCGACGCACGCCGCTTGGTTGCCGGGGCAGGATGCTACGTCGATGATATCAGCACGCCGGGTGCGCTGCACGTCGCGTTCGTGCGCAGCACGCATGCACATGCGGCCATCGCTTCGATCGACACCGCCGCGGCCGCCCTCATGCCGGGCGTGGTGCGCGTCATTTGCGCCGCCGATCTGGAAGGGATCTGCAAGCCCATGCAGGTTGCGATGCCCGCGCTCAACATGCCGGCCGCCAGTCCGCAGTCTCCCCTCGCACGCGGCGAAGTGTGCTGGCAGGGCGCCCCGGTGGTCGCCATCGCTGCGCGCACGCGCGCGCAGGCAGAAGACGCCGCCGAACGAGTGTTGATCGAGTACGACGAATTGCCCGCGGTCGTCGAAGTGGAACAGGCTCTGGCGCCCGACTCGCCCCGGGTGGTGCTCGGCCGCGAGGGCAACTTGGCGCTCGAGCACACCTTCGGCACGGCGAACGGGGCGGCGAGTTTCGCGGCTGCAGCGACCGTGGTCGAACAGCGCATCGTCTTCGATCGTCAGACCGGCGTACCGCTGGAATCGCGGGGCATCATTGCGTCATTCGCGCCGTTGTCGGGCGAACTCACCGTCCACATGTCGCATCAGTCGCCGTTCCAAATGCGCGACGTGTTCTCAGACCTCTTGAGTCTGCCCAATCACAAGGTGCGTGTCGTCTGCCCCGACGTCGGCGGTGCGTTCGGCATGAAACTGCATGCTTATCCCGATGAACTCGCGGTTGCGGCGATCGCCGTGCTGTTGGGCCGAACGATCAGGTTTCAAGCGGACCGGCTCGAGTCGTTCTTGAGCGACGCTCATGCACGTGAAGCAATCGGGGTCGCGCGCCTAGCGCTCGATACGAATGGGCGCTTCCTGGCTTTCGACGTCGAGACGTCGTCGGGACTTGGCGCTTTTCAGTCCTATCCGCGCGGCAGCGTCGGGGAGGGATTGCACATGGCGCAGATGGTCGGAGCGCCGTACCAGTTCGACCATTTTCGATCGCGCCTGCGGGCGGTCCATCAGAACAAGCCGCCGACGGGAGCCTATCGCGGCGTCGGCCAGCCGTTGGCCTGTACTCTGACGGAGGTGCTGGTGGACCGCGCCGCGCGGACCATCGGCATGGATCCGGCGGAACTGCGCCGGCGCAATTATCTATCCGCCGGGCGCGCCTCGCACACGACGCCGGCCGGGCTCGAGATGAGTGCGGTGTCGCTGCACGCCTGCTTGGACACGCTGCTCGCGATGATGCAGTACGAGGAGCTGCGCCGGGAGCAGCAGCGCTCGCGCAAGCAGCGGATTTACCGCGGCATCGGCATGGCCTCGTTCATCGAGCTGACGGCGGTCGGCGCCGCGGTGTACGGCGCCAATCAAATCGCGGTTCCCGCGCAAGAGGGCTGCAGCGTGCGGCTCGAGCCTTCGGGCACCGTGCTGTGCCACTCGAGCGCCACGGATCAGGGCCAGGGCGTCCGCACCGGCATTGCGCAGATCGTCGCGCAGACCCTGGGTATCGACGCTGCGGATGTGACGGTACGCGCCGGCGACACGGCGTCATCGCCGGTAGGCGGCGGCGCCTGGGC
>DASQAE010000528.1:0-2055 GCA_035635915.1 Burkholderiaceae bacterium
ACAAATCGCGCATTGGCGCTTGCGCAGCCAGCGCCTGATTGGAACGTCGTATGCGTCGCCGGAACGGGTGGTGCAAGCGTTCGGTGCAATGCAGGCGCAGGAGTTCACGGTCGCAAAATGGTCGATCGCAATGCGCACCGCACCTGCGGACATTGCCACCGATCGCGATCGAAACCCAACTGCACCGGCCCTTTGATCGCGCGGTCCTGAGCGCGTTGCGTGCCGCCACGCAGCGATTTGCGCGCTTTCTGCGGCGGCCCCTTGCCTGACGCTCAACCGGGCAGAGGGTGATTTCAACCGCGCACTGACGACGCTAGTTGAGCTCAGGCGGTTAGCGTACCTTCGGTCACCATCACCGATGCGCCACCCACGCGCACCGCGCTGATGCGGCCGTCCACGCGATCGATGTCGAGCGCGAGTTCGCTCGGCCGTCCCATCTCGATGCCCTGGTTCAGGCGATAACGCAGGTTGCCGTCTGCGCGTTGGGCTCGCGTCGCGAGCCAGCCGGAGAACGCCGCAGCGGCCGATCCCGTCGCCGGATCCTCGACGATGACCTTATGCGGCACGAAACTGCGCACGCGCCAGACCTCCGCGCCTTCGCGCGCCACCGGGTACATGGCTTGCGTCGCGTAGTTCGCCAGCGTGCGCGCGACCGCCGCGGCATTCGGCACGCAGCGTGCGAGCGCGGCGATGCCGTTCACCGGGATCACCAGGAACGGCAATCCGCAGGACCAGCACTCGGCGCCGTCGAGAATGTCTTTTGTTTCGAGGGACAACATCTCGGCCAGTGCATCGCGCGCCGGGGCTGGCGGGCCTTGCTGGGGCAGTTGCGCGACCGTCAGCGTGCAACGCGTCACGCGTGCGCCGTCGCGATCGACGCGCACCGATACCGGACCGACGTTTTCCTCGAACACGATATCGCGCGTTTCGCGCCCGACGACGCCGATCGTTGCCAGTACGAACGCCGTTCCGACGGTCGGATGCCCGGCGAACGGCAACTCGCGCGTGGGAGTGAAGATGCGCACGCGCGCCGTGTTGCGCGGATCGGCCGGCGGCAGCACGAAGGTGGTCTCGGAGAAATTGAACTCCGTGGCGATCGCCTGCATCTGCTCGACGGTCAGTCCGCGTGCATCGGTGAGCACCGCCAGCGGATTGCCGCCGAAGCGATGCTCGGTGAAAACGTCGCACGTGAAGAACTTGAAGGTTCGTTCTGTCATTTCCTGGCTCCCAAACCGCGGCCGAGCGCGATCGTGGCGACAACGCCAAGCGCGAACAACCAGGTCAATGCGGACACATGCTCGCCGAACAGCAATGCAGCGAACCCGATCGTGAAAAATGCTTGCAGCAGCTGCACCTGGCCGACGCGCGCAATGCCGCCCAGCGCCAGTCCGTTGTACCAGGCGAAGAAACCGACCACTTGCGAAATCAGCGTGACGTATGCAAACGCGCACCAAGCTGCCGCGCCGGCATGCGGCGGGTTGGCCCATGTGAGCGCGAGCGCGATCGGCAGCGTCACGGGCAGTGCGAAGACCAGCGCCCAGAGAATCGCCGCGACGCCACCGAGGCGCGTGCTCAAACGCGCGCCCGCGACATAACCGACCGCGCCGGCGAACACGGCACCAAGCATTGCAAGGTTGCCGAATGAAACCGCAGCAGCCGTCGCACCGTTGTCAGAGTCGCGCAGCGCAAACGCGATCACGAGCCCGGAGCCGATGGCCGCGCAGATCCAGAAGCGTGCGGGTTGTCGGTCCTTGAACACCAGCGTCGCCAGCAACGCGGTAGCGAAGGGAAGCAGTCCGACGATGATTGCGCCGTGATTGGCCGGGATATGGCGCAATGCCAGTGACGACAGCAGCGGAAAACCGATCACGATGCCAAGCGCGCTCCAGGCCAGCAACCCGAGGTCGGAGCGTGCGGGGCGCGGCGCACCGGTTGCGACGAGCCACACGGCGGCAATCACGCCCGCAATCGCCATCCGTCCGAACGCAAGAAACCAGGGATCGAGCTCGGCCACCGCGAAACGAGTCATCGGCAGTGTCAGGCTGAATGCGAGCA
>DASQAE010000529.1:0-3472 GCA_035635915.1 Burkholderiaceae bacterium
CTGGTCAGCCTGCGCCCGGACCAACCGCAGCTAGACGCGCGCTCGATGCGTGCCCGGGTCGAGAACGCGGGCGAGCGCGTGCACATGATGGGCTCGGTATTGCTGACGCGGGCGGCGGCGGCAGGCGAGCCGGCGTTGCGCCTTTCCACCGAATACCTGCTCGCTTTGCCCGACCTCGATCGATTCAGCACCGACAAGCCGGTGGAAATGGAACGTGGGCCATCGACGATCAGTGCGCAGTCGATGACGTACGACAACATTGCACGCACCATCGATTTCCAGGGCGATGTGCGAGCCAGCTTCATTTCTCCGCCGGCTGCCCGGACCAAGCCATGAGGCGCGCCCTGCTCTGGTTCCTTCTCGGCGCAACCGCGGCGGCACATGGTGAGACAGCCGACCGCAACAAGCCGATTCAAGTCGAGGCGCAAAAGGGAAGCTATAACGATCTCAAACAGGCCGGCGTGTTTTCCGGCAACGTGATCGTGACCAAGGGCACGATCCGCGTCACCGGCGAGCGCCTGGAACTACGCAAGGATCCCGAGGGCTACGAATACGCGGTGGTAACTGCTGCGGTTGGCCAGCTGGCACGCTTTCGCCAGCGCCGGGATGCGTCCAAGCCCGGTGCCGAGGAGTACATCGAGGGCCTGGCGGAACGAATTGAATACGACGGCCGCGCGGAGACGATCAAGCTCGTCACGCGTGCGCAGCTCATCCGGCTGGAAAACGATCAACAACGCGATGAGTTGCGCGGCAGCCTCATCACCTACGACAGTCGCAGCACCGAGTACAACGTGGACAGCGGAAACAGCGCAGGCTCCGACGGTCGGGTGCGCGCCATCATCGCGCCGCGCAACCCGGCTCCAGCGCCGGGCGAAGCCGCGCCGCTGAAACGCGCCCCAAGCGTAGAGCCGCCTCCGCGCTAGCACGATGGACACCCGCACCTCCGTCGTCGCGACGTCGCTTGAGACCGGCACCCGTGCCGAGTTGACGGTCGAGCATCTGCAGAAGCGTTACGGCAGCCGCGTCGTCGTGAAGGATGTTTCGCTGCGCGTTGCCGCCGGCGAGGTCGTGGGACTGCTCGGCCCGAATGGCGCCGGCAAGACCACGTGCTTTTACATGGTCGTCGGCCTGGTCCCGATGGAGGGCGGCACGATTCATCTCGACGGCAGGTCGATTGCGCATTTGCCCATCCATCGGCGCGCGCGCATGGGCCTTTCTTATCTGCCGCAGGAGGCGTCGGTGTTCCGCCGTCTGACGGTGGAAGAAAACGTGCGCGCGGTGCTCGAGCTGCAGCTCGACGATCGGGGTCGTCCCCTGAAAGAGCCGGAGCTCGGGCAGCGCTTGGATCAATTGCTCAGCGACCTCCAGATTTCTCACTTGCGCACCAACCCGGCGCTGAGCCTGTCGGGCGGCGAACGGCGGCGGGTTGAGATCGCGCGTGCGCTGGCGGCGCGGCCGCGTTTTGTGCTGCTCGACGAGCCGTTCGCCGGGGTCGACCCGATTGCGGTGATCGAAATCCAGCGCATCGTGCGCTTCCTCAAGGACCGTGGCATAGGTGTGCTGATCACCGATCACAACGTGCGTGAAACCCTGGGGATCTGCGATCACGCCTACATCATCAACGCGGGTGAAGTACTGGCCGCTGGCCGCCCCGATGAAATCGTTGAAAACGAGTCGGTCCGCCGGGTTTATCTGGGCGAAAACTTCCGGATGTAGGAACACGATGGCAATGGCGGCGCTGCCATTGACCGGCTAGTCAGGCGCCGTAACCGGAATGAAACCGAGCCTTCAACTCAAACTCTCGCAGCACCTGGCGTTGACGCCACAGCTGCAACAGTCGATCCGGCTGCTGCAGCTGTCCACGCTCGAACTCAACCAGGAGATCGAGCAGGCGATCGCCGACAATCCGTTGCTCGAGCGCGAGGACGATCCGCTCGCCGCCTCGCTGCGCATTGGTGCCGACGGCGCAATCATCAATGGCTCGAACGCCAGCAACAGCACCAGCAGCGAACCGCCACATGCGGAGGGCGAGGCGAGCGGCGACGAGCATGAAAGGGCCGCGGACATCGATGGTGACGGATTGACCGAATGGGGTCATGGTTCTTCCGGCTCCGAGCGTGACGACGAAGATGGCGGGCCCCAATCCTGGGCATCGACACGACCCACCTTGCACGAACATTTGCGTGCAGAGCTGTCGGTAACTGCAGCATCGCCGCGCGATCGGGTGCTCGGCGAACTGCTGATCGCCGCCCTCGATGACGACGGTTACCTGACGTCGGCGCTTGAAGATCTGCTCGGGATGTGTCCCACCGAAGCACAGGTCGACCTCGACGATTTGGGCGCCGCGTTGAGTTTGTTGCAAAGCTTCGATCCACCCGGGGTGGGAGCGCGCTCGGCAGCGGAGTGCCTTGCGATCCAGATCACTGCGCGCCTGCGCCAGGGCCCGGATGAAGGGCAGGTCCAAGCGCTGAAGCTCGCGCACCGAATCGTGAGCGACCACTTGCCGCTTCTCGCGGCGCGCGACTACGCGAAGCTACGTAAGCACCTGGATTGCAGCGACGATGATCTGCGCGCCGCACACCTGTTGATTCGTGGACTGAATCCGTATCCGGGCGTAGGCTTTGGCTCGTCGGCTGCGGAGTATGTCGTTCCCGACATTTTTGTCCGCCGTGTCAGGAACCGCTGGATTGCGCAGTTGAACGCCGAAGTGATGCCTCGGCTGCGTGTGAACCAGGCCTACGCGGCGATCGTCAAACGCGATAAAGGATCGGAAGGACACGCGCCTTGGTCGCAGAGGTTGCAGGAAGCCCGCTGGCTGATCCGCAACATCCAGCAGCGGTTCGACACCATCCTGCGGGTATCGCAGGCGATCGTCGATCGCCAGCACAACTTCTTCAGTCACGGCGAGATCGCCATGCGCCCGCTGGTGTTGCGCGAGATCGCCGACACCGTCAGCTTGCACGAGTCAACCATCTCGCGCGTCACCTCGAACAAATTCATGGCGACGCCGCTCGGCGTTTTCGAACTCAAGTACTTCTTCGGCAGCCATGTGGCAACCGATTCCGGTGGCGCGGCATCGAGCACCGCGATCCGCGCCCTCATCAAGCAGCTCGTCTCAGCGGAGGACCCTAAAAACCCACTTTCCGACAGCAGGATCGCTGAGCTGCTCGGCGAACAGGGCATCGTGGTGGCGCGCCGAACCGTCGCCAAATACCGCGAGTCGCTGAAGATCGCGCCGGTGGCAATGCGCAAGACGTTGTAGTGCCGTGCGTCGCCGTTGAGGCGTCGGCGTGCGGTGATTGACTCAACCCAGGCGAAGAGGAGTAACTGCATGAACCTCATCATCCACGGTCACCATGTCGACGTCACGGATGCGCTGCGCGCCTACGTTGAAGGCAAGATGGAACGCATTCGACGGCATTTCGACAACGTGATCGAGGCGGACGTGCTGCTCTCGGTCGAAGACAAGTTG
>DASQAE010000530.1:0-3579 GCA_035635915.1 Burkholderiaceae bacterium
GCGTCGACTTGCGCCGGCGTTGCGGCAGGTATCCACCCAGTGCCGCGCGGTGCTCGCGCAAGTACTTCATCTCCGGGCTGTCGTCGGCGAAGCGGATGAAGCCGAGGTCCATCAGCTTGTCGTCGGGCACGGGGATCTCGAAACGATCGCGGAACTGGCGCAGCGCGTCCTGCGTCATCTTCTTCGCCTGGTGCGCGATCATCTGGCCTTCACCCGACTCTCCCATGCCAAAACCCTTGACGGTCTTGGCCAGGATGACGGTGGGCCGTCCCTTGTGCTTGACTGCGGCCGCGTACGCCGCAAACACCTTGGACGGATCGTGCCCGCCGCGGTTGAGGTGCCAGATCTCGTCATCGGTTTTGTCCGCAACCAGCGCCTTCAGCTCCGGATACTTGCCGAAGAAGTGCTCGCGCACGTAGGCGCCGTTTTTGGACTTGAAGTCCTGGTACTCGCCGTCGACACACTCCTCCATCCGCTGCAGCAGGAGTCCCGACTTGTCCTTGCCGAGCAGCTCGTCCCAGCCGCCGCCCCAGATGACCTTGATCACGTTCCAACCGGCGCCGCGGAAAATCGACTCCAGTTCCTGGATGATCTTGCCGTTGCCGCGCACCGGACCATCGAGTCGCTGCAGGTTGCAGTTGATGACGAAGATCAGGTTGTCGAGCCGTTCGCGCCCGGCGAGTGAAATCGCACCCAGCGATTCCGGTTCGTCGCATTCGCCGTCGCCGAGGAACGCCCACACCTTGCGGTTGTCGGTCTGCGCCAGTCCACGGCCGCCGAGATACTTGAGGAAGCGGGCCTGATAGATCGCCATCAACGGACCAAGGCCCATCGATACCGTGGGGAACTGCCAGAAATCCGGCATCAACCATGGGTGCGGGTAGGAAGGAATGCCGCGTCCTTCTGTTTCCTGGCGGAAGTTGAGGAGCTGCTGCTCGGTCAGACGTCCTTCCAGAAACGCGCGTGCATAGATGCCCGGCGATACGTGGCCCTGCACCAAGATCAGGTCGCCGCCGTGCTCGTTCGACGGTGCGTGCCAGAAGTGGCCGAACCCGATGTCGTAGAGCAGCGCGGAAGACTGGAAGCTCGCGATGTGACCACCGAGCTCGGACGACTCCTTGTTTGCACGCAGGATGATCGCCACCGCGTTCCAGCGAATCGCCGAGCGGATGCGGTGCTCGATGGCGCGATCACCGGGTGATTTTTCCTCCTTGTCGGGCGCGATGGTGTTGACATAGGGCGTGTTGGCGGCAAAAAACGGCGCGCCGCTGCGGCTCGCTTCACCGACCACCCGATCCAGCAGAAACAACGCGCGCTCAGGTCCGCGGTACTGCACCACTGCGCGGATCGAGTCGATCCATTCCTGGGTTTCGGTTTTATCGACGTCCTTCAGCGCATCCATGGTGCTTTTCTCCATTGCCGTGATGTCGGGTTCGTTTGCCGCGCGACAGCGTTCGTGCGCCATCGGAACGGCGGCGCTTTCGAGCGTGCGGCAAACATGCGAAGGGATACGGGGATGGCGGGCGACTCGAGCCACATACGCGAGCACGACGCGAAACGACACTGCGGCGACGCGCGTCGCGTTACGACCCGGCGACGCGGCTGGCCGGGATCGTTGTCATGCGGCTTCAATGCCTATCTCCGTTTTTTGTGGTCGCGCGCGGTACGGCTGTCGCGTGCGTGCTGGCAGCGTACGCTTCCGCCGGTCGACCTTGGCACTCATCCCGCGAATAGGCCAAGGCGCTGCATCGCCCTGCATAATCCTCTCCCTTTTGTCTGCGCCCGGTTTCGCATGAAGGACTACGACCTCGTTGCGCTCGGCGAGCCGATGATCGAGTTCAACCAGACCGTGGCGGGTGAACGCAACTACCGTCAGGGTTTCGGCGGCGATACCTCGAACGCGACCATCGCGGCCGCGCGCCAGGGCGCGCGTTGCGCCTACCTCACCCGGGTCGGCAAGGACGCGTTCGGTGACGAGTTGCGCAGCCTCTGGCAGCGGGAAAGCATCGACATCTCCGGCGTGCTGACCGATCCACAGGCACCGACCGGCGTCTACTTTGTTGCGCACGGCCCCAACGGCCACACGTTCAGCTATCTGCGTGCGGGCTCGGCGGCGAGCCGGATGCAGCCCGAAGATCTGTTGCACGGCCTCATCGAGCGCGCGCGGTTCCTGCACGTATCCGCCATCAGTCAGGCGATCAGCCTGAGCGCGTGCGACACCGTGTTCGCGGCGCTCGCTCGCGCGCGCGCCGCCGGCACGCTGGTGAGCTACGACGCAAACTTGCGTCTGCGTCTCTGGCCGCTCGATCGTGCACGCGCCATCCTGCGCGAAACCCTGCAGTCGGTCGATTGGTTTCTTCCCAGCCTGGAGGACATGCAGACTCTGACCGGACTGTCCGATCCCGAGGCCATTCTCGAATGGGCACGCAGCGCCGGCGCGCGCCGCACCGTGCTGAAGCTCGGTGAGGATGGCGCGCTGCTCGACAACGGCGCTCAACGCGTCGCCATCGCACCGCTTCCCGTCAAGGCGGTTGATGCCACGGGCGCCGGCGACTGTTTCGCCGGCAACTTCCTGGCCCGCCTGATTGCCGGCGACACGCCCGCTGCCGCAGCGCGATGGGCAAACGTCGCAGCCGCGCTCGCAACCACCGGGTTCGGCGCCGTGGAGCCGCTGCCGCGACCGGATGAGGTGCGCGCAGTTCTCGGCAGCTGAAACGACGCGGTACATCGCCATGCGCCAGCAGGCCGATTCGATGGTCTCCACTGGTTTCCTGCGGCTGCTCGGTGCACCGGCGTTCGAAGGCGGCACGATGGTGCAGCGTTTTGCCGCGGAACGCGTGTTCCAGGTCATTGCCTACCTGGCGTACAAGGGCGACTGGGTTCACCGCGGCGTGCTGGCGGCACTTTTCTACGGCGACCATTCCGAAGAAGCCGCGCGCCGCAATCTCCGCAAGCTCTTGTTACGTGCACGCGCCTTCGACTGGTTCGCGTGCGCCTTCGAAGCCACGCGCGACAGCGTTCGATTGCACATCGGCACGGACGTGCAGGCGCTGCTCGCCGCGGCGCGCGAAAAAAGTGCATCGACGGTGCTCGAGCTTTATCGCGCGCGCTTGCTGGATGGCCTGGAAGCGCCCGAATGCCGCGGCTACAGCGACTGGCTCGAAGCCGAGCGCAAACGTTTGCAAGCGCACTGGCGCGATGCGGTTTTCGTGCTGCTCGCCGCTGCGGCGACGCCGCGCGAGGCGATCGATCTTTCGGCGCGTCTGTTAGCCGCCGATGCGTTCGACGAGGCGGCGTTGCGTGCGCACCTTGCGGCACTTTCGGCTGATGGCCAGACCGCGCAGGCGCAACGCGCATATCGTGCTTATGCCGCGCGCCTGGCGCGCGAGCTCGGCGTCGAACCAAGCCTGGAGTTGCAGGTCTTTTCTGGTTCCGTTACGCACGAAACTCCGGTTCAGCCGCGCGCTTCGCCAATTGCGCGCACCGTCGACACCGACGGGTTCATCGGTCGGGTGGCGGAACTGCAGCAGATCGGCGCGTTGCTCGCACAAGCCGACTGCCGGCTGTTGAATCTGGTGG
>DASQAE010000531.1:0-4333 GCA_035635915.1 Burkholderiaceae bacterium
GCTGCGCGACGGCGGTTACCGCTGGATCCGCCATCGCAACAAATGCATGCGCGATGCGAGCGGCAAACCGATCCGGTTGTCGGGCTCGGTCAGCGACATCGACGCGCAGAAGCGCGCCGAGCAAGCGCTGCGTGAAAGCGAAGAGCGTTTTGCGCTTGCAGTGGCCGGCTCCGACGACGGCATCTGGGACTGGGACTACGAAACCGGGCGCGGCTTCGGTTCGCAGCGCGCGCGTGAAATCCTCGGCTTGCCGCCTGGTCCCGAAATCATGCCGCTGCCCGCCTGGTTCGAAGCGTACGAAGCGCAGCTGCATCCGGACGACGTATCGAACCGGCGTGAGGCCATCGAAGCCCATCTCGCCGGTCGGACCGACTCGTACGAGGGTGAGTACCGGGTGCGTAATCCCGATGGCAGCTATCGCTGGATCAGCGTACGCGGACTATGCGTGCGCAGTGGCGACGAGCGACCGCATCGTATGGCGGGTTCGTTCAGCGACATCGATGCGCGCAAACGCGCCGAGGAAGCGCTGCGCCTGTCGGAGGAGCGTTACGCGATCGCAATGACCGGCACCCGCGAGGCGCACTGGGTCTGGGACCTGACCACGGGCGCAGTGCATGTCTCGCCGCTGCTCAACGAGCTGTTCGGGTTGCCGCCGGAAACCGAGGTTGTGCCCAGCATCAAGGAGTTCTTTGCCCACTCACCGGTGCATCCGGACGATCGCGAACGGCTCGACAAGGCGGTGTCCGACCACATCGCCGGCAGCACGCCACGGCTGGACGCGGAGTATCGGATCGTCAACAAGAAGACGGGCATCGTGCGCTGGGTGCACTCGCGCGCGCAGGTTTTCTACGACGCGAACGGCACATCCGAACGTATGGGCGGCGCTACGGTCGAGGTAACCGAACGCCGGCGCGCGGAACTGGCGCTGCGCGAAAGCGAGGAGCGTTACGCGCTTGCCATCGCGCACACCAACGATGGCATCATCGATTGGGACATCGCGGCCGATCGAATGATCATGTCCGAACGCGCGTTCGGCGTCCTGGGCCTCGCGGCGCATGCGCCTGCGCGCGCGCTTACGCGCGACGAGGCGCTGCGTTTGGTGCCGTTTCATCCGGACGACGAAGAACGGATCGAAAACACCTTGGGACGCGACACCCCTTCCGAGGTGCGCGAAGTCGACTGCCGGGTGCGGCGCGCCGACGGCGAGTATCACTGGGTACGCATTCGGGGCAAACACGTGCGCGACGTCAACAGCCGTGCCGTCCGTTGGGTCGGCTCGATCAGCGACATCGATACGCAGAAGCGCACCGAGGAGGCCTTGCGGCGCTCGGAAGAGCGCTATCAGCTCGCCGTCGACGGATCGAATGAAGGGCTGTGGGATTGGGATCTCGCCAACGACACCCTGTTTCTTTCGCCGCGCGCGCAGGAGATCCTGTGGCTCGAACCGAGCGAACCGCTGCGGCCGCGGCGCGAGTGGATCGAACGCACGCCGTATCACCCCGATGATGTCGCCCTGGTGCGCAAGGCGATCTCCGAGCACCTGAAGGGAAACACGCCGCACTTTACGGTCGAATACCGCTTGCGCCATCACTCCGGTGCGTGGCATTGGTACCGGCAGCGTGGCATCGCCTTGCGCGACCAGCAAGGCCGGCCATACCGGATGGCCGGTTCGATGGAAAACATCAGCGCGCGCAAGAACGCCGAGGCGCAACGCGACCGGCTGGAGGTGCAGTTGCGCCAGGCGCAGAAGCTGGAAGCGATCGGTACGCTCGCGGGCGGCATCGCACACGACTTCAACAACATCCTGGCCGCAATCCTCGGCTACGGCGAGATGGCGCAGAAGGACGCGCCCGAAGGCACGCCACTGCGACGCCACATCGACGCGGCGCTCAGCGCCGGCATGCGCGCCAAGTCGCTGGTCGAGCGGATCCTCGCGTTCAGCCGCAGCGGGATCGGCGAACGGGTCCCGGTCAACGTGCAGTCGGTGGTGTTCGAGGCGCTGGACCTGGTCGCGGCTTCGTTGCCGACCGGCGTGCGGCTCGAGCGCCGGCTCAACGCGGGCACCGCCGCGGTCCTGGGCGATCCGATCCAGGTGCACCAGGTCATCATGAACCTGTGCGCGAATGCGATCCAGGCGATGAAGTCCAAAGGCGCGATCACCGTGTCGCTCGATGTGGTCGAACAGCAGGAGAGAATCGTCACCACCAGCGTGCTCGCGGGCGGCCGCTACATTCGCCTGCAGGTACGCGATACGGGCGTCGGCATTGCTGCGCATGTGCTCGAGCGCATCTTCGATCCGTTTTTCACCACCAAGGAAGTTGGCGTCGGCACCGGCCTGGGCTTGTCCCTGGTGCACGGTATCGTCACGGATCTCGGTGGCGGCATCGACATCGAAAGCCGGGTCGGCGAAGGTTCGACCTTTACGGTCTACATGCCGTGGCAGAACAACGTGGCAGCACCACCGGCGGTGGCCGAAAAGGTGCAGCCCGGCACCGGCGAAATTATTCTGCTGGTGGACGACGAGGAGACTCTGGTGCGGCTCGGCGAGGAGATGATTGCCGAACTTGGTTATGAGCCGGTGGGTTTTACGTCGAGCGTGGCCGCATTGGCAACGTTCCGCGCGGCGCCGGAGCGTTTTAACGCGGTACTGTCGGACGAAGCGATGCCTGACATGACCGGGTCCGAGCTGGCGCTCGAGATCCGCAAGATCCGACCGGATATCCCGATCGTGCTGATGAGCGGTTACGTGACCACGGCACTGTCGTCGCGCGCGCGCGATGCCGGGGTGGTCGAAGTGCTGAGCAAGCCGCTGGTCAGGCGCGACATCGCACGCAGCCTGGCCGGTGCGCTGCGGGTGTGAAGAATTGACAATTTAGACGTCGTCAGTCAAGGGGGAGGACTCGTCGTGAACACACCGATTCAGCCGCACGTGCTTGCGTTGGACGATGATCCCTCGATTCGTCAGATCGTCACCGAATATCTGAGCGAAAACGAGCTGCGGGTTACCGCGGTGGCAAGCGGCAAGGAACTCCTGGCCGTGATGGCGAAGGAGACCATCGACCTGGTGGTACTCGATCTGCGCCTGCACGGCGAAGACGGCATGCAGATCGCACGCAAACTGCGCGAGCAATCGTCGATTCCCATCCTCATGCTCACCGGCCGCGCCGACGAGGCCGATCGCGTGATGGGGCTGGAGCTGGGCGCCGACGACTATCTCACCAAGCCGTTCAGTCCGCGCGAACTGCTCGCGCGCATTCGTGCGCTCCTGCGGCGCGCGAGTGCGCAGGCCAGTGTCGCCGACGAAATCGCCAAAGTGCGCGCGTTCCGCTTCGGCAACTGGGAGCTCAATGTCGGATTGCGCAAGCTGAAGAGTCCGGAGGGCAAGGGGGTCGAGCTGACCAATGGCGAGTTCAGCCTGCTCACGGCGTTTCTTTCTTCGCCGCAGCGGGTGTTGACGCGCGATCAGTTGCTGGACCTGTCGCGCCTGCATAACGCCGAGGTCTACGACCGTTCGATCGACGTGCAGATCCTGCGCCTGCGGCGCAAGATCGAGATCGACCCTGCGCACCCGAAGTTCATCATCACCGAACGCGGCGCGGGTTACGTTTTCGCGTCGGACGTCACCCCCGTGCGCTGACGCTCGCTTTTTCTACTTGCGCGAAAGCGGCCGCGGCATGGCAGCGGTCGAGCAGACGATCCAGTACAAACGCGAGCTGATGGCAGGCGACCTCATCACCATCCATTCCAGCGTGCTGGAGCTGAAGGAAAAATCGATCCGCTTCCTGCACGAGATGCGCAAGCAAGACCCTGACGAGATCGCGGCGACCACCACACTGGTGGCCGTTCATCTCGATACGGCGGTGCGCCGCGCCTGTGCCCTCCCGGCAATTGTCGATGCGCGGATACGGGAATTGAGCGCGTCCTGACAGCCGCAGCGATTCACGCGGCCCGCTTAGGTTGCAAGTGAAATTTTTGGCGGTCGCACCGTCACGACGGCGCAACCGGGGCTTTCCATGATGCACTCACTGCAAACAACGACTCGGGAGACGCCATGGAAACCACCCTCAGCCATTCGCTTGTGCGCCTTGGCGCGGAAGAGTTGCTCAGCATCGAAGGCGGCCGCGGACGCTGCGTCGTCGTATTCCATGGCAAGGTCTGGATCACGCAGCACGGCGACCTGAGCGATCACGTCGTGACGAGCGGTGAATCGTTCACGTTGGACCATCGTGGAGTTGCGTTGATCGAAGCGCTCGAACCGACCAGCCTGGTGCTGTTGGTCGAGCCCACACAGGTACCTGATCCAATCGGCTACGAAGCCGCATGGCCGCAGGTG
>DASQAE010000532.1:0-1966 GCA_035635915.1 Burkholderiaceae bacterium
CGCAGCGTTGCGTTCCGTGCCGCACATCCATCCGGCAGCGCTCGCACCACAACCCGTACAACCGCGGCCGGCATCGATCGGCGCTATCCAGGGCATGGAAGTAGTCGCCGACGCGGCCGCGATCGCGGCGCGCGCAGTCGCCACGGCAAGCGGGCCACGCCCGGTCGAACCCGCCGTGCGCCGCCCGCCGACCATCAGCATGCCGGCGCCGGTCGCAACCAACGACATGGCCGTCGGAACGGCACGCCCCGGTACGCTCAACGGCACGATGCGCGTGCCGGAACCCGTGCGCCGTCCGCCCACATTGACGGGTGCGCGTCCCGCGCCGATTACGGCGCCGGTGCAAGAACATGCAACTGCCGCGGTCGAGGCTCCAGCCCGTCCTGCACCGGCAACAGTGCGCACCGAAGCCGCTCAAGCACCGGCGCCTGCGGCACCAGCGCCAGCGGTGAACGTTCCGACGCGCTCGTTCGACGAAGAAAAACGCACGGCGATCAAGGAGCTTTATTCGGTCCTTGGACCGTACGGCGAGCAACCTGTGGCGAAGCTGCAGGAATGCACGACCATCGAAACGCTGCGCGAGCAGATCAAGCAGGCCGGTCGCCGCATCGCAACCTTCCGCGGTGAAAAAGCGGCCCAGGACTACCTGCGCACGTTCGGACAGGCCTGACAAGTAGAGGCCTGATAAGTAGAGGCCTGACACAAGGGCGTTGGCCGCGCGCTTCATCGGCGGCCAGCTACCCCCGGTAAGTCGCGTTTCAGCCATCTTCCAGCCGCCTGATTGCGCGATCCGGGCGCGCGCGCCACCCGCGCGCGTCCCGGCGCGAATATCCTTGCGCCCGCCGCATGCGCGAGGCGGCTTGACCCTCGCACGATCTGCGCTCGCGCGGCCATCGCATGCATCGGGGTCCGCTATGCGTAAATCACTGACGATCCTTTGCCTTGTTCTTGCCGGGGCAGCGACAGGAGCGCAGACCGATCGAGTCGACCGCGAAGCGGGCGGCGACCGGTTCAGCGCCGGCGGAACCGTCACCGTCTCGACGCCGGTCACTGCAGATCTGCTGGCTGCGGGCGGCAACATCGAAGTCGACACGCGTATCGGCGGCGACGTTCTCGCCGTCGGCGGCAACGTGCGCATCAAGGGCGACGTGGATTCAGGCGTGCTCGCGGGTGGCGGGCAACTGTCGCTGAACGCGCGTGTGAGACGCAGTGCGCGCGTGGCAGGCGGTCAGGTTGAAATCGGCCCGAAGGCGGAGCTGGGCGGCAATCTCAGTGTTGCCGGTGGCCAGGTCCGCGTCGAAGGCCCCGTGTTCGGTTACGTGCAGGTCGCGGGCGGCAACATCGTGCTCGATGGACCGATTGGCGGTGATGTGTGGGCGACTGGAGGCAAAGTGACCCTCGGCCCGAACGCGCGCATCGGTGGCAAGTTGCACTATGCAAGCCGCGCGGAGCTGCAGCAGGATCCGGCGGCGATCATCAAAGGCGGCACGGAAAAACTCGAGTTCGAGGCCAGTTGGCCGCGCGAGCACCACGAGACTCCTCGCTCCGGGCTCGCCGGCTGGGTGTGGATCGCCGGTTTGATGGTGCTTGCGGCAGTTCTTGTGCGCATCGCACCCGGGTTTACCGCGCGCGTGTCGGAAGTGTTGCAACGGCGGCCCTGGTTTGCATTGCTGATCGGTTTTATCGTGCTGGTTTGCGTGCCGGTGGCCGCCGTCCTTCTACTGGTGACGGTTATCGGGCTGCCGCTCGCGTTGCTCGTGTTGCTCGCGTATCCCGCGCTGCTTTTGCTCGGCTACGAGCTGACCGCGATCGGAATCAGCGACTGGACCATGCGGCGTTTTGCCGGCGCGCGCGCGCAGTCACCCGGTTGGCGTGCGCTTGCGGCAGCGGCCGCGGTATTTCTCGTTGCGCTCCTGGCGCGCTTGCCAGCGATCGGTGGCCTGTTGGCTTTTCTCGCGCTTCTGGT
>DASQAE010000533.1:0-6803 GCA_035635915.1 Burkholderiaceae bacterium
AATGTTGGTGACGACGCCCTTGGTTGGCGCGCGGATCTCCGCGCTGCCGCGTGTGTCTTCGGTCTTCGCCAACACTCTGAGCTCGCTCCGCTTGCGTTCGAGCTGAGAAAGCTTCTGGTTGAGCTTTACCTGGATACCGCCAAGTTCGCTGCGCGCGATTCCGAGGTCACGATCTATCGTCGTGCGTTGCCGGTCCAGCGCAGTCAGCTTGGCGCGCTCCCCGAGCAGCTCGTTCTGCTTCTTGATTCCTTCACTCGCAGAATAGAAGCCGTCTGTGACCAGCTTGGCCATGCGGTTGGCTTCGTCCTGCGCCACCTTGACGCGCGCCTTTTGCAGATCGCTCTCTGCATCGATCTGCTTGAGCTCCGCCAAGTAAGTCGTGATGCGGCCGCGCACCTGCGCTTCTTCCTGCTTGGCTTGCTGCTTCGCCCCGGCGATTTCGGCTTCGATGCCCCGCATCTGTTCTTCCAGTTCCGCCTGGGGCATTCGTCCAACCTGCGCCGTGAGAGTGAGCTTGGCGATCGGGGCGCCTTCGTCGACTTCTGCCCCTTCTTTCACGAACAGTTCATCCACTATGGCCGGCATCGGAGCCAGAACGCGCGCCGCGCCAACGTCGAGCGCCAGGAACCCTTCCACCCGTTCGCGCCGCGTGTACTCGCCCCAGAACGCGAACACGATCAGCGTGATCGCGAACGCGGCTGCAATCGCGGTGAACACACGCATCGGCACCGGCCGCGCCGACGACACGGCGCCGAGCAGCTTTTCTCGCTGCGCGTCGATCGCTTCCTGCCTGAAGAGCTGGCGCATCTTCTGCATCCCGAGATCAAGCGGCGCGATTATCAGGCACGCGCGCCGCAACGGCCTTAAGCGCGGCGCGAATCGAGCCTCGGGTCAAGCGACGACGCGTACTTTGGGGATGCCAGCGGCAAGGCGACCGATTGCGGCAGCGCTTTCGAAGCCCTCGGCGCGAAAGAGCGCGAGCACCGTGTCGACCGCCTCCGGCGCGCAAGCGACCAGCAAGCCCCCGCTCGTCTGAGGGTCGGTCAAAAGCACCTTGTGCACGTCGCGCAGCCGTTCGAGCACCACGTCCTTGCCGTAGCCGGCCCAGTTGCGCCCGGACGCGCCGGTGGCGAACCCTTCTTCCACCAGCGCCTCGACGCCCGGCAGCAGCGGTACTTCGGCCATCTTCAGTTCCGCCGTCAGGCCAGCGCCGCGGCAAAGCTCGAGCAGATGGCCCAGCAGGCCGAAGCCGGTCACGTCGGTTAGTGCATGAACGCCGGGAAGCTCGGCGAGTTTTGTACCGGGCGTGTTCAGTTTGGTCGTGCTGGCGATCATCTGGGCGTATCCGGCCTCGCTGAGCTTTTCCTTCTTGAGCGCCGCTGAATAAATGCCGACGCCTAGCGGCTTGCCCAGCACTAGGACATCACCCGCGCGTGCCGACGAGTTCTTCTTCACCTTGTCGGGATGCACCAGGCCGAGCACTACGAGGCCGTAGATCGGCTCGACCGAGTCGATCGTGTGGCCGCCGGCGATGGGGATGCCGGCAGCAGTGCAGACCGACTCGCCGCCCTCGATGATGCGGCGGATCACGTCCAGCGGCAGCCGGTCGATCGGCATCGCCACCAGCGCCAGCGCCAGGATTGGTTTTCCGCCCATCGCGTACACGTCCGAGAGTGCGTTGGTGGCGGCAATACGGCCAAAGTCGAACGGATCGTCGACGATCGGCATGAAGAAATCCGTGGTCGCGATCAGCGCCTGCTGGTCGTTGAGCTTGTAGACGGCGGCGTCGTCGGACGTTTCGATGCCGACCAGCAGTTCTTTCGGAACGATTCCGCCGGCGTTCTTGAGGATCTCCGAGAGCACGCCCGGCGCGATCTTGCAGCCGCAACCGCCGCCGTGGGAAAAGGACGTCAGTCGAAGACGCGGTTGTTCGGGTGCATTCATCGCTTTTTCCTGCTGTATTGCTTGAGCGCATTATCTACGAGCCGATTGACGGCACGGCTTTCGCGCACCGGCGCAAACAAAACCGCCCGGCGCTCGCAGGCGCGACTCAGTTTGCCCAGAAAACCACGCTCCTGCGCCGCGCGGCTTATCAGGCGCGCGGCGCCCCGCGCATCGCCTACGGCGAAGATCCCCGGATAGTCACGCCCCAGCAAACCGCTGTTGCCGTCGATCCTGCTTGCGATCACCGGAGTGTGCGCCGTTACCGCCTCGATTACCGCCTGCGCGCCGCCTTCCATCACTGACGGATGCAGCAGCACGTGCGCGCGGCGCATGAGCTGGCGCGCGGCCGCACGAGGCACGTCGCCAAGCCATTCGTAGCGCGGGTCCCGGCGCGCTGTCGCCGCCGCTTTGCGGCCGAGGTTCGCGTCGAGGGCACCACCCGCATGAAGCACGCGCAGGCGAACGTCGGGCGCGACGTGAGCGAGCGCGTCCCAGACCAGCTGCGGATCTTTCTCTGCACGCAGATGCCCGACCACCGCGACAGTAAAGCGGCCCTCTGAATGCGGCCGCGGCTGCAGTGGCCGTGCGGATTGCAGGATCACGCTCGTCTTCGAGCGAAGGCGCGCAGGCAGGGCATTCGCACCGAGCTGGTTCAGCACGACGAGGTGCGTCGCGAGGTCGAGCGAATGTCGCGCCTGGCGGTCGTTGTCGATGTCGCGATACAGGTCGGTGCCGGTAAGCACGACGATGAGTGGCTTCTCGGGGTGCGCCGCCGCAAACGCCTGGATCGAAGCCGCCGAACGTCGAGCGTGCAACGCGATCAAACAATCTGCCGCGGTGCCGTCCCATTGCCCGCTCACGGCGACGCGATAACGGGCGCGCAGGAAACGCGCCCACCGGCCGGCGGTGTGCCAATTGCCGGCGTTCGACGCGGCGGAGCGCGGCGTGATAATCACGACGCGCGGCCGGCGTTGCGCAGTTTTTCTCACTGGAGGCAAAAGCGGGATGCGTCGGTTGGACAAGCGGGCATTGCGGCAGGGTCTGCTCGACGCGCGCGAGTATACGAACGCGCAGCTCGATGATCTGGATGAGGTGCAGTGGCAGGTGCCTTACCTGCCGATCATCAATCCGCCGCTGTGGGAGTTCGGCCACGTCGGCTGGTTCATGGAGCACTGGTGCCTGCGTCAGCAGGAGCCTGGTCGCGGGCTTGCGCCGTCACTGCTTGCCGATGCCGACCGCTGGTACGACTCGAGCCACGTTGAGCATGCAACGCGCTGGGGGCTGGATCTTCCCGACCGCAATGCCACTGCACGCTACGTCAGCGAGGTACTCGAGCGGACGCTCGAAGCGCTCGAGCGTGCGCACGAGAGCGATGACGGGCTGTACTTCCATCGGCTTGCGCTCTATCACGAGGACATGCACGGCGAAGCGTTCGCGTACTCGCGTCACACGCTTGGTTATCCGGCGCCGAAAGGTCAACCGGTCGACTTGCCCACGGTGACCGACACGCATGACGTGTTGGTCGAAGGCGGCACATTCGACATCGGTGCCCCGCACGCGGGCGGTGGATTTGTATTCGACAACGAAAAGTGGGCGCATCCGCGACGCGTCCAGCAGTTCGCCATTCGGCGCGAGCTCGTGACCAACGACGACTTCGCCGCTTTTATCGTCGCTGGCGGCTACGAACGCGCCGATCTGTGGAACGAGGACGGACGCAAATGGCTGGTGCAAACACGGCGCAAGCATCCGCGCGACTGGCGCCGCATCGAGGGCGCCTGGCATCGGCGACACTTCGACACCGTGGTGCCACTTCTGAGCGATGAGCCGGTCGCCCATGTCACCGCGTTCGAGGCGGAGGCCTACTGCCACTGGACATCGCGCCGTCTGCCTACCGAAGCGGAGTGGGAATACGCCGCGACGCACGGCGCGATTCACTGGGGTCGTTTGCTGTGGGAATGGACCGCATCGCCGTTCGAGCCGTATCCGGGCTTCGCGCCCGATCCGTACCAGGATTATTCGCAACCGTGGTTTCACACCCATCGCAGCGTGCGCGGCGGATCGATCCTCACGCGCGACCGCATGCACGACGTGCGCTATCGCAACTTCTACATGCCGGATCGCGACGATATTTTCGTCGGCTTCAGGACGTGCGCGCTGTGACCGCGCGCACTGCGCTTATTCGTAGCCGACCGCGTTCAGAGAAAACGCCACCGAGCGGAAGCCGCAGTCGACGTAGGTGATCTCGCCCGTGATGCCGGAAGAAAGATCGGAGAGCAGGAACGAGGCGACGTTGCCGACTTCTTCGATCGTCACGTTGCGGCGAAGCGGCGCGGTTTTTTCGTTGTATTCGAGCATGCGCGAGAAGCCCTTGATGCCGCTGGCGGCCAGCGTCTTGATCGGGCCGGCAGAAATGCCGTTTACGCGAATGCCTTGCGGGCCGAGATCGGCCGCGAGATACCGCACGCTCGCTTCAAGCGCGGCCTTGGCCAGTCCCATCGTGTTGTAGTGAGGCACGACGCGTTCCGAGCCCAGGTACGTCAGCGTCAGCAGCGATGAGCGCTGGTTCAGCAGCGGCAGCGCCGCCTTGGCAAGGGCCGGAAAACTGTAGGTAGAGATGTCCATCGCGATACGAAAGCTCTCGCGCGAAAGTCCGTCGAGCAGCGTGCCGGCGATGGCCTCGCGCGGCGCAAAGCCGATCGAATGCAGCAGTCCATCGAGCGAACCCCACGCGTCTTTCAAGCCGCCGACCAGCGCCGCGATTTGTCCGTCGTCGGAGACGTCACAGGGGAACACCAGCTTCACGTCGAATTCGCGTGCGAAGCCATCGATACGATCCTTGAATCGCTCGCCGACATAGGTGAACGCGAGTTCCGCGCCTTCGCGTTTGCAGGCTTGCGCGATGCCATAGGCAATCGATCGATTCGACAGCAGGCCCGTGATCAGGACGCGCTTGCCAGCGAGAAATCCCATGGTTGCTCGAGGAGAAAAAAGATGATCGGCGCGCGCCGACCTACTGGCGTGCTTGAGCCGCGGCTGCGGAGCGCTGACTACTCGAACTTGCAGTGGTACGCACGACCGACGACTTGTGCGCGGTGGGCTTTTTGGCAGGCGCGCGGGCCACGGTCAGCGCAAGGCGTTGACCGGCAAACAACGTGTTGCCGCGCAGGTTGTTCCACGCCGCGATCTCGTCCGGCTTGACGTTCCAGCGTTTTGCGACCGAGAACAGGGTGTCGCCACGCCGCACCCGATACATCATCTGGCGGTAATTGGATTGCTCGGGCACGAGCGCAAAACTGGCAGCGATTTTTTCCGGCCCGATGTCGTCTTCCATCGTCTCGTCGCGCGGGATCAGGATGGTCGAACGCGCGGCCAGCCGATAGCGCGGAGGAATACGGTTCGCTTCGCGCAGACTTGCTTCACTCAGGCCAACTCGTGTCGCGACCTGCGCCAGCGTTTCGTTCTCGCGCAGCGTGTAAGCGGTCCAGCTTGCGAGCGCCTGCCCGGTCGCCTCGAACGCGGCGAGGTTGGCCCTGAACGTTTCGGCTCGATCCGCCGGAAGCAGAATCGTGGGCTGCGCTGCCGCCACGATGACCGGCCGCTTGAACGCCGGGTTGAGCGCGCGAAATTCGTCGACCGGCATCTCGGCCAGGCGGGCTGCAGTCGCTACGTCGATATCGCGCGTGCGGGGCAGCGCCACGAAGTAAGGTTCATTGCGGATGGCGGGCAGCTCCAGGCCATGTTTGGCCGGATCGCGCACGATGTTCTTGATCGCCTGCAACTTGGGCACGTAGTGCTGCGTTTCGCGCGGCAGGCGCAGCGACGAGTAGTCCAGCGGCTTTTTCGCCGCGCGGCTGCGCTGCAATGCGCGCGCGATGCAACCTTCGCCGCAGTTGTACGCGGCGAGCGCCAGGTGCCAGTCGCCGAAATCATCGTGCAACTTCTGCAGGTAATCGAGCGCCGCGCGCGTCGACTCGATCACGTCGCGCCGCTCATCCTTGAACTGATTCTGTTCGAGTGAATAGCGCTTGCCGGTCGATGGAATGAATTGCCACAGGCCGACCGCCTTGGCGTGCGACTCCGCTTCCGGCTGCATCGCGCTTTCCACGAACGGCAGCAGCGCAAGTTCCATCGGCATGCCGCGCTTTTCGATTTCTTCGACGATGTGGAACAGATAGAGGCTGGCGCGGCTGCTCATGCGCGCGATGTAGTCGGGCTGCTCCGAATACCAGCGTGTCGATTGCACCGCGAATTTGGTGGTGAGGTCCGGCAGCTTGAAGCCACGCCGGATGCGTTCCCACAAATCGATCTTCGGCACGGCCGCCTGCACTACCTTCGGCGCCGCTGGAGCCGCGGCCGGAGGCGCCGGCGTGACGGCGGGTACTGCGGGCGCAGATGGCGCAATCAGATCGATCAACTGCTCGATGTCGTCGCCACCGCCGCCTTGCCTGTGTACTTCCTTTGGTGGCTCAGCAATTTTTGCCGGCGCAATTGCGCCGGCCGTGGTGCTCTCTGCAACCTGCGCGTCGATGGTGGGTTGTGCCGTTGCGGCGAACGCCGGCGTCATGGCAAATGCGACAGCAGCCGCCAACACAGAGAAACTCGGTCGAAACGTTCGCATCAGCACAGCCTGTTTCAGGTTGCAGCGAGTATATGCGGCATCGTGCGCCCCTCGATGCTTCGAGACGAGCGGCTCGCGCCGCCTGATTTCCGGCCTAGCGCGGGCCTAGTATCCCGATGGACTAGCCCTCGGCGCGCCTGAGTGCCACCAGAGGAATCACACCGTCGAGCTCGAGCCGGCGTCGATTCGGTTCCGGCTGCGTCAACGGCGCCACCTCGCGCAACGTGGCGAGTGAACGCAC
>DASQAE010000534.1:0-3731 GCA_035635915.1 Burkholderiaceae bacterium
TGGCCCATAATGAAGTACGGCGTGCGGGAGTTGCCGCCGGTCCTGTTTCGCGCGATCTGCATCGGCGGCGGCCTGGTAGCACTCTGGACCTACGCACGCCTTACCGGAGTCTCGCTCGCAGTCGGTCGCGGACGCTGGTTGACGGTGCTGCGGCTCGCGATACCGAACGCAATCATCTGGCACCTGCTGGTTGTAATCGCGCTCCGCATGCTGCCTGCCGGCCGGTCGGCGATCCTCGGTTACACGATGCCGGTATGGGTCGTCGTCGCCGGGCTGCTGTTTTTCCATGAACGCCCGACGGCACGCCAGGCGCTTGGCGTGTTATCCGCATTCGTCGGCATGGTGCTGCTGCTCTCATCCGAGCTGCGCGAGATCGCAGGCCGGCCGCTGGCAACGCTGCTAGTGCTGGCAGCTGCAGCGGCCTGGGGCTACGGCACGCACTTGTTGCGGCGCGAGCTGCGCGACATGCCGACACTTGCGCTCACGTTCTGGATGCTCGCGATGACCTTGGTGGTGATGTTGGTTTACACGATTCTGTTCGAGCGTGACGCATGGCGCATGCCGCACCCGGGCGAGTGGGCCTCGATCGTCTACAACATGCTGCTGGCGATCGCGTTTTGCCATGCCGCCTGGTCGCATCTTGCGCGCACGCTTCCACCAATCGCGAGCAGCCTGTCGGTGATGATGATCCCCGTTCTCGGCGTGTTTTCGAGCATGTGGTTGCTTGGCGAATCGCCACTGTGGCAGGACTACGTCGCGCTTGTGCTGATCCTCATCGCGATGGCGGTGGTGCTGCTGCCGGCGAGAGAACCTTCTGCGCCTGCGGCGGTGCGGCGCACAAGCGGCGAGTGATCGATTGCGGTCGCCGTACGCTCGAACCGCGGCGTCAGCAGTTCTTAAGGTTAAATTCAGGTCAACCTCATAGTTTCGCCCTGTGCGGCCGCTGCAGGGTATCCGCATGCCCAGGCGCGCCCTGCGCCGGCAGAATTCCAAGCTTGTGGGTGGGTGATCAATGATGGTTGTGGTTTCGAGCGCAGCAGCGCTTGCGCGCCGCTGTGCCGCGTGGCTTTTCGCCGGGCGCTTCCGGCTCGTCGGCATCGTCATCGCGGTGTTCCTGCTGGTCGGTCTGGTGACTCGCATCGCGCTGGCCGGATTCAATGCCGATCTTGCAGCGTTTGCGCCCCAGCGGTTGCTCGGATGGTTGCTCGTCGGCAGCGTGTTTGATCTGGGCGTTGCGACGCTGGTTGCGCTGCCGTTCGTCTTGCTTGTCTGGCTGACACCGGATACCGCACGCGGCCGATGGGTGTTGGCGCCGCTTGCGCTTGTCGCATCGATCCTCGCATTCGGCATGTTCGTGTTCGTTGCTGCGGCCGAGTTCGTGTTCTGGAACGAATTCGGCACGCGCTTCAACTTCATCGCGGTCGATTATCTGATCTACACCAGCGAGGTGATCGGCAACATCCGCGAGTCTTATCCGGTGCCGCTGCTGCTGGGAATGATCGGCACGTTGACGGCGGTGCTGGTCGCGCTGGTCATCCGCCCGCTCTGGCGCGCCACCGCCCCGGCGCATTCGACCCTGCGCCAGCGCAGTGTTTCGTTCCTTGTTTTCCTCGCATTGGCGTTTGCGAGCGGCGTGGGGTTGGATGACCGGCTGAAGGATTTCACCAGTCACGCTGCGTCGGCGCAGCTGGCATCCAACGGCTGGTTCGAGTTCGTCCATGCGTTCCGCCACAACGAGATCGACTACGAACAGTTCTATCGCACGCTGCCGCGTTCGCGCGCCGCTGGGCTTTTGCGCAGCAAGCTCGAGTCGGGGGATGCGACCCGCTTCGTGTCGGGTAGTGCATTGCCGATCGAACGCCAGGTGGTCGCAACTCGTCCCGAACAGAGGCTTAACGTCGTGCTGGTTTCGGTCGAGAGTCTCAGCGCCGATTTTTTGTCGACGTTCGGCAACGAGAACAAGTTGACGCCGCGCCTGGACGCGCTGGCGCCACAGGCAATGCTGTTTACGCACCTTTACGCAACCGGCACGCGTACGGTGCGTGGCCTGGAAGCGATCACGCTTTCACTTCCGCCGACGCCGGGACATTCGGTGGTCAAGCGGCCGAACAATGACAACCTGTTTTCGCTCGGGCGTGTGTTCGCGGAGAGGGGCTACGAGCCGATCTATCTGTACGGCGGCTACAGCTACTTCGACAACATGCGCGATTTTTTCGCGGGCAATGGCTACACGGTGATCGACCGTAGCCAGCTCGCAAGTGCGGACATCCACTACGAAAACATCTGGGGCGTTGCCGACGAGGATCTATTCACGCTGTCGCTGCGCGAGCTGGACAAGCGCGCCAAGGTGGGGCGGCCCTTTTTTGCCCACATCATGACGACGTCGAACCATCGTCCGTACACGTATCCGCCGGGACGGGTCGACATCGCATCCGGCACCGGGCGCGACGGTGCGGTCAAGTACACCGACTGGGCGATCGGCGACTTCATCGACCGTGCGCGCGCCAAGTCGTGGTTCGACAACACCATTTTCGTCATCGTCGCGGACCACTGCGCATCGTCACGCGGCAAGACCGATCTGCCGATCGAGCGCTTTCACATCCCGATGCTCGTGTACGCGCCGGCGCATGTGAAAGCGGAGCGGATCGAGCAGGTAGCGTCGCAGATCGACATCGCGCCGACGCTGCTGGCGTTGCTCGGTTTTTCGTATCAGTCGCGCTTCTTCGGCCAGGACATTCTGACCGCCGGCAAAACAAATCCACGTGCCTTGCTCGCCAACTATCAGACCGTTGGTTACCTGCAGGACGGCGTCCTGGTTGAACTGCGACCGAAAGCCGAGTATCGAATCGTCGAGGCGGAGAGCGGCAAGACATTGCCGCTCGACGGTGCAACCGGACTCATCCTCGATCAGGCCGTGTCTTATTACCAGGTAGCGAGCGACGCCTATCGCACCGGCGCGCTCAAGGTCAACCCACGTTCAGCTGTCGCGGGCGACCTGCCGCGGCACTCGCTGCAATGAGGCTCAGGCAGCAACAACGGCGCCGAGCAGCCGCTTGATGTGCCCCAGCAGCTCTTCTTCCTGATACGGCTTGCCGAGGTACTCGTTCACGCCGATCTCGAACGCAAGGCTGCGGTGTTTCTCCGCCGTGCGCGACGTGATCATGATGACCGGAATGTCGCGCGTGGAGCTGGCGCTGCGGATGTTGCGCGTCAGATCGAAGCCGTCCATGCGTGGCATTTCGATGTCGACCAGCATGATGTCGGGCCGCGTGTCCTGCAACTGCCGCAGGGCATCGACACCATCTTTGGCCAGCAGCACTTCGTAGCCGTTGCGCTCAAGCAGCCGCTGTGTGACGCGGCGGACCGTCAACGAATCGTCGACCACCATGACCACTGCCGGCGCGTTCGCCCCCGCGCTGGCTGCCTGCAGTCGCTCGCGTGCGCGCCGCGCCTCGTCTGAGGCCGCTTCCGGTGCGGTGTAGGCGGGATGAGGCTCCGGCGCGCGCGCGATAAGCTGCACCGGATTGATGATGAGCACGATCTCGCCGTTGCCGAGAATCGTCGCACCCAGGATGCCGGCCAGGCGTGCAATCTGCTGGCCCACGTTTTTCACCACGACTTCCTGGTTGGTCGAGATCTCGTCGACCGCGATCGCGAGGCGGTCATCGCCGGAGCGCAGCAGGACGACCGGTGTCTGCTTCGCAAGATGAGGAACGATCTCTTCACCCAGC